>DAOTOD010000176.1:0-3751 GCA_035451165.1 Bacteroidales bacterium | reverse complement strand
ATTTAAATTACATTTTTTTGTTGGTGATATAGTTAATAAGTTAGGAGGATTTTGTGCGTACTTATCTTTAAAATTTTGTCTTACTGACTTATTTAATTCATCAGTTATTAATGCCGAATCTATTAAAGTACTCAAAATTTTATCAGTTACCTTACTAGAAATTATTCCTTTATCATAATTCTTAAAATAAGAATTATACATAGCACGAAAAGCATAATATTTATATAACTTAACAAATTCCGGAAATTTATTATCATTATCTAAAACTTTTTTCTTAATATATTTATCTAATTGTGATTGTAGTAAATTACGAGAAATTTTATTTTTTAAAACTGTTCTAATTAATTCGGAAATAACTTTAATATTTTTCATTGTAAAAAATTTAAATAACTTGCAACTATACAACAAAAACTAAATATTTAAAAACTTGCAAATATATAAAAATAATTAAATTAATTATATTTCATTAATTTTATTTAGAATAATTCTAAATTAAAATATTTTTTTAAAATTTTGCACATAAATTTAAATGTTTTATAATTTTGGCAATTAATTGTGAAATGATTAACAAATAAAAATATTTTAAAAAAAATAATCTAAAATCATCAAAAAATATGTCAAATACTGAAAATTTAGTAAAAGAATTAGTCGCAAAGTATGGTAAAAGCAGAAGTAGCTTAATGCCAATACTTCAAGGTGTCGTAGAAAAAGAAAGGTATCTTTCAGAAGAAGCAATGATATCTATTGCGAGCGAACTGAATCTCTCAGCAGCTGAAGTTTATGGTACTGCATCATTTTATACATTTTTAGATACTGTGCCTAGAGGAAAAAACATCATAAGAGTATGTAAAACTATTACATGCCATATGAAAGGGAAAGATGAAATTATTAAAACATTAGAAGATATGCTTAAAATTAAAGTAGGAGAAACAACCCATGATAAAGAATTTACTTTATTAACTGTAAATTGCTTAGGTTGGTGCCATAAAGGTCCTGTTATGCTAGTTAACAATGATGTTTATCCTGAATTAACACCCGAAAAAACTATTGAAATTATTCAAAAATATATAAAAACTTCTAAATAATAAATATTTACCAATATAAAATTGTTTAATAATAAATATAACAATGGAAAAAAAATTAAGAAAAGTTGATTTGATTTTCGGAGAATATTCTTCGGAAAAATATAAAGTTCTAGAAAAATGTCTAAAAATGCATCCCGATGATATAATTAATGAAATACTCGATTCGGGACTAAGAGGCCGTGGAGGTGCTGGCTTCCCTACAGGACTAAAATGGAAATATACTAAAAACCAAGATAGCGATGAGAAATTCGTTGTATGTAACGCTGATGAAGGAGAACCAGGTACTTTTAAAGATAGAGAAATTTTAGATAAAGTACCTCGTAAAGTATTCTCTGGGATGGCTATATGTGGTAAAGCCATAGGAGCAAAAAAAGGTTATATGTATTTAAGAGGTGAATATACTTTTTTATTACCCTCTTTATATAAAGAACTGGATATATATAAAGAACATGCTAAAAAATTAGGACTAGATTTCGATATCGAAATTAGAATGGGCAGTGGCGCTTATATTTGTGGAGAAGAATCTGCTCTATTCGAATCTATTGAAGGTAAAAGAGGTGAGCCACGTAACAAACCACCTTACCCAACAGTTGCAGGATTGTTCTCAAAACCCACTGTAATTAACAACGTCGAAACTTTTGTTTCTGTTATAATGATAATGAAACACGGGGCCGAAGCTTATAAAAAATTAGGAACAACTGATTCCAGAGGATCTAAATTATTCTCTGTATCAGGTGATACTCCTATACCAGGTATATATGAACTCGAACTTGGGATGACACTAGCTGACTTTGTTAATGAATTCGGCGATGGTGATACAAAAGCTGTACAAGTCGGTGGCGCTTCAGGGCATTGTGTGCCAAGAAAAAAATTCAACGAAACTATAATCGGCTTCGAAGGTATTCCCACGGGAGGCTCAATGATGTTATTCAATAGCTCAAGGTCAATGTACAATGTACTACACGATTATCTCGAATTCTTTACTGAAGAATCTTGCGGACAATGTACACCTTGCAGGGTAGGTTGCCAACAATTGCTCAAAGGAATTGAAGCCGTTAAACGCGGTGAAAAAAATGCTAATTATTTAGAAGATCTAAAAAAACTTACTGAAACAATGAAAATATCTGCTAAATGCGGCTTAGGACAATCTGTCGCAAATCCATTTAACTCAATAATAAACAATTTTAGAGAAGAAATTATTTATTAACAGATAAATATACAAAAAAATGAGTAAATACAGAATAAATTTAAAAATTAATGATATTCCAGTTGTAGTAGATGAAGGAGTTACAATACTTGAAGCTGCAAAACAATTAAATCTTAAAATCCCTACGCTGTGCCAACATCCCGATCTTAGTGTGGCTGGAAATTGTCGCGTTTGTGTCGTAGAAGTAAAAAATCAAAAACTCTTATCTGCTTCCTGTGCTACTCCTGTAAGCGAAGGAATGGAAATTTATACAAATAGCGAAAAAGTACGACAGGCCCGTAAACATATAATAGAATTATTATTATCAGAACATAATGCCGATTGCACTAAATGCTACAAAAATGGTTCTTGCGAATTGCAAAGTCTATCACTAGAATATTCTGTAGGCGACCATGTATTCCTAGATTTAGTTAAACCAAAAGACAAAATAATTGACATATCTTCTCCAAGTATAGTAAAAGATGATAGTAAATGTATACGTTGCCAAAGGTGTGTAAGAACTTGTGAAGAATTACAAGGTATTAGTGCTCTATGCGTTATCAATAAAGGTGATCATCAAAAAATATCTACTTTCCTAAATAAGCCTATGAACGAAGTAGTATGTACTAATTGTGGTCAATGTATTAATCGTTGCCCCACTGCAGCATTAACAGAACGTAATTATATAGAAGAAGTATGGGCAGCTATCAATGACCCAACAAAACACGTAGTAGTACAAACAGCACCCGCCGTTAGAGTGGCACTAGGAGAAGAATTAGGATTTGATCCCGGCCAAAGAGTAACAGGTAAAATGGTCAAAGCATTAAGATTATTAGGCTTTGACTCTGTACTTGATACCGACTTCACTGCCGACCTCACAATTATAGAAGAAGGTAATGAATTACTCGCAAGATTAAAAAAAGCATTAGTTGATAAAGAAGATGTTGCTCTACCTATGATGACATCTTGCTCCCCAGGCTGGATAAAATTTCAAGAACATTTATATCCTAACTTGCTAAATAATTTATCTACCTGCAAATCACCTCAACAAATGTTTGGAGCACTAGCTAAAACTTATTATGCTACTAAAAAAGGACTTAACCCTAAAGATATAGTCTCTGTTTCTATAATGCCTTGTACTGCTAAGAAATTTGAATGTGAACGACCCGAAATGCGTAGTAGTGGGTATAAAGATGTAGATTATGTTCTTACAACACGTGAACTAGCAAGAATGATCAAACAGGCAGGAATAGATTTTCTAAAATTAGTAGATTCTAACTACGATAGCATCCTTGGACAATCAACAGGAGCTGCTGTTATATTTGGTGCAACAGGTGGTGTTATGGAAGCAGCACTACGTACTGCATACGAAATAGTGACAGGTAGGGAAGTTCCTTTCACAAATCTAAATATTACACCAGTTCGTGGAATGGAAGGTGTGAAAGAAGCTAGTATTAAAATTAAAGATGTAAAACCTGAA
>DAOTOD010000175.1:0-3772 GCA_035451165.1 Bacteroidales bacterium | reverse complement strand
TAGTTTTAAAAAAAGCTTTTTCTTCTTTCGTTAAATTCAAGGAATTAAGTAATTCTTCTTCACTTTCATTAATTTCCCATATTCCCAGTAATGCATAATCTGACAATTCTTTTTTTAATACAATCGGCATAAAAATAACGTTGTCTATATAATTATATCTTTATAAGTTTTATTCTGCTCAAATAGCCTTTATAATTAAGTTCTAATAAATAAAAACCTTCAGTTAATCTTGAAATATTTATTTTTTTAACATAATTATTTAACATACCTTTATCTATCTCATTTCCACTAATATCAATTAATCTATAAAACAATATATCATCAAAATTGAAGTTTATATTAACATAATTATTAGCAGGATTAGGATAAATATTTATCTTATTAAACAACATCATATTTTCAACGTCAGTAACTAAACCAATAATTATAGTATCATAAGCAACACATCCATCTAAATCAACAATCACACTAATAGTATCTGGAGGTTTTGAGAAATTTATCATTTGGGTTGTTTCGCCTGTTGACCAAAGAAACCAAGCTGAAGGATTTGCAGCATCAAGAATAATATTACAATTTAAACATATTGCTGTATCGGGGCCTAGATCAACATAAGGTAAAGGTTTTATTTCAATTACTTTTATCATAGTATCACTACACACTCCTGAAAATGCCACTAACATTATTGTATCTTTTTTAGGTTGATCTCCTATAAAAACAGGATTAGATAAAGATGACCAATAAGTTCCATTAATAAACCATGCAATAGAATCAGCATTTATTGAATTATTAATAATATTTACAGCATCATTTACACATGCCGAAGAGGGAGAATAATCAAAAACTGCTTTCAGATTATAACAATCAATTAATTTAACTGTCCATGCATCATATGCTCCATGATTAAAAGTAACATCTCCTGTATTTGAAGCTGAAAAGCCTGTTATTAACCATGCTGAATCTGCTGTAGGGAAGGCAAATTCTCCTCTATCCGCTGAAGGCCCTCCTAAACATTTTTGCCATATAAGATTACCTAAAGAATCTAATACTAAAACCCAGTAATCAAAATCTCCCTTATTACCATAAACATCGCCATCGTTAGAATTAGTCAAGCCTGATAGCACTATTGTACCATTAAGTCCTTGCATTGCGCTAGACAAATAATCACCATAAGAACCACCAAAAGTTTTGGACCATAATATATTACCATTTTCATCAATTTTAGTTATCCAAGCATCGTAATCTCCTTTATTTAAAGGGATATCACCATCATTAGAATTAGTATAACCTGCAAAAATATAGCCTCCATTAACAGCACATCCTGTTTTAAAAAGCTCTATTGCACTACCACCGATACATTTTTGCCATTGTAAATTGCCTGAAGAATCAGTTTTATATACCCATGCATCGTCCATACCATAAGAATGTAAGCCAGAAACGTCTCCATCTTCTGAATAACTATGCCCGGCAACTATATAGCCTGTATCTGGAGTAATCATCACACAATGAGTATCTTCATCTAAAGAACCTCCGAAGTTTTTTGCCCATATAATATTGCCCGTAGATGATAATCGTACTAACCAACTATCACCTTCTCCTTTATTAGAAGTTATATCACCATCAGCTGATTCAGTACTAGCAGTCATTATATATCCTCCATTAGGGTGTTCACATAAATCAACTGCATGTAGCCCGTCATCATCACTGCCTCCATAAGTTTTTTGCCATTGTATATTACCAATATTATCAATTTTAACGAGCCATATATCAAAGCCACCTTTATAGCTGGGCAAATCTGAAGATAAAGAATAACCTTTCATAATAAGACCGCCATCTTGTGTTGGTAATAGGCCATGTATATAATCATTCCCATTACCTCCATAATTTTTTTGCCAAATGATTGCCCCATTACTATCAAAACATATTACAAAAATGTCCATTCCTCCATGCACTCCTGAAATATCGCCGTCATTAGAATTAGTATATCCACCCAAATAAAAATATTGCCCGCCTTGGGCTTTGCATATTACTTTACCAAAATCAGCACCTGAGCCTCCGAAGCTTTTTTCCCATAAAATTGCTGTTTGTGAATTCATCGATTTGCACAAACATAAAAACATTAATATTATAAAAACTCTAATTTTTTTCATTTTTAATAAATTTAAATATTTTACAATTTTAACACTATCTTTTTCACACATAATTCATCGTAACAAATTAATATTACATATTCACCTGCATGTTGATTAGATAAATTTATTTCATTTTTTTTGTTACTTTCGATAGGATAAGATTCAATATAATTTCCATTTACAAAAAATATTGTAACTGTTCCTTTTCGTCCCACCTTATCATTAAAAATTATATTAAATTTATCAAAAAACGGATTAGGGAAAGTATTAACAATTACATTTTTATCTCTTTCATTATATTTTATTTCGGAATATGCATTTATAATAAGCACTATACCACTCAACAAAGGATTTGAATCTGTTAAGTTTACAAAAACTTCTGTAGAAGGGATACCTGTTACTTCAGCTTTAATAATATAATTACCCTTGCTAATATTATTAAATTCAAAAGTTCCATCTATTGAACTAAGAGCAAAATTAATTGGTATTTTATTTTCATTAAGTAATAAAACCGAAGCATTGGGATATATATTGCCTGTATTATCAATCACTTTACCTTTTATACCACATTCACCATTATTTTTTTGTAAGGATATTAAATGAATATCAGCATTAAAAATATTATTTGATGGTATTATAAGATAAGCATTTTCCCAGTTAATAAAATCGCCATAATATGTTGGAGCATACTTATTTATTGTTGTTAAGTTATTTAAAGGTTCAGCTTTTATAATATAATCACCTTGGGGAATATTAAGAAACAAAAAATATCCTAAAGTATCAATATAGCTAGTATCGTAAGGTACGAAATTATTGCCATTATTTTCATAAATAATAGCTCTACCTTTATCTAAAGGTAAAGTACCTGCAAATACCTGTCCTCCTATAACATAATTTAATTGTTGAGAGTATGAAAAATTAAAGATTATAGAAAATAAAACTATATAAGTAATAACATATGTATTATTTACTCGGGCATCATTCATTTTTTTGATTATTTAAGGATTACCTTATTAAAGTAACTTTACCGTATTTAGTATAAATTTTATCTTCGCTTACAGTATAAGTTATTTTATAGACATAAACATCAGCGGGGACTTTTTGTCCTTTATATTTTCCATTCCAGCCTTTATTAATATTATTAGATTCAAAAATTATTTGGCCCCATCTATTAAAAATTTGCATTTTAAAATCTGAGATATTTTCTCCATAAGCTTTAAATATATTATTTATATCATCATTATTTTCGGGAGTAAAAGCATTAGGTATATATAAAGTATTATCTGGTTTAATAGTTATAGTAGCAATAGCAGTATCCGAACAGCCATAATGATTAATTACTATTAAAGTAACTGTATATGTTCCCGTATCGGCATAAATATGTTGTATATTTTGAACAAAAGCAGAGTCACCGTCTCCGAAACTCCATTGCCATGTAATAGGGAAACCTGAAGAATAATCAATGAAATATATGTTAGGTTCAAAAATAGATGCAGAAGAAGGGTTGGTAATAAATTGTGCGATAGGGTAAGGATAAACATTTACTAATGAATTTATAGTAAATTTATCTTTACAATAACTCGCATTAGTAACAGTAAGGGCTACATTATAAGTTCCGGGAGTATTATATAAGTGAACGGGGT
>DAOTOD010000174.1:0-3789 GCA_035451165.1 Bacteroidales bacterium | reverse complement strand
GATTTTTCTAATGGTATAGCTACAATACAATGTATGTATGCCCCTGAATTTTCATCACATTCTGAAGGCATAAGAATAAAAATAGAATAAAAAATCTAAATGTTTACTAAATTTTATTAATAAAACTTACCTTTGCATTGTAAAAGTTATTATTATCTAAACTAAATGGAAAATAAACTTTTTGTATACAATACCTTAAAACGAAAAAAAGAAATATTTGAACCAATAAATCCACCTTTCGTAGGATTATATGTATGTGGACCAACTGTTTATGGTGACCCTCATCTTGGGCATGCACGACCTGCAATTACTTTTGACCTAATTTTCCGTTATTTAACTAACCTTGGCTATAAAGTAAGATACGTAAGAAATATAACTGATGTTGGTCATCTGGAAAATGATGCCGATGAAGGTGAAGATAAAATAGAAAAAAAAGCACGTTTAGAACAACTAGAACCAATGGAAATAGCTCAATACTACTCTGATCGCTATTATAAAGCTATGGAATTACTCAATGTCAAACGACCATCTATCGAACCAAGAGCCTCAGGTCATATTATTGAACAAATTAATTTTATAAAAAAAATTATAAATGCAGGATTTGCATATGAAGTAAATGGAAACGTTTATTTTAATGTCGATAAATACTCTAAAACGCACAACTACGGAATTTTATCAGGTCGTAAAATTGATGAACTAGTTGCAAATACTAGAGAATTAGAAGGACAAGAAGAAAAAAAACATCCTGCTGATTTTGCTCTTTGGAAAAAAGCTACTCCTGAGCACATAATGAGATGGACATCACCTTGGAGTGATGGCTTTCCTGGTTGGCATCTAGAATGCTCAGCAATGAGTTCTAAATACCTTGGTGAACAATTTGATATACATGGAGGCGGACTAGATTTACTTTTTCCTCACCATGAATCTGAAATTGCACAAAGCGTTGCTGCCACAGGTATTAGCCCTGTAAAATATTGGCTACATAATAATATGGTAACCATAAACGGTCAAAAAATGGGCAAATCACTAAATAATTTTATTACGCTCAACGAATTTTTTACCGGCAAACATCCTTTACTTAACAAAGCATATAGCCCAATGACTATACGTTTTTTTATGCTGCAAGCTCATTATAGAAGCACTATTGATTTTTCTAATGAAGCACTACAATCTGCTGAAAAAGGACTAAAAAAATTAATGCAAGCTATTGATACTCTTCCTAAAATTATTCCCACAGAATCTTCTAACATAAATATATCACAAATAGAAAAATCATGTCAAGATGCTATGAATGACGACTTTAACAGTCCTATAGTAATTGCTAACCTTTTCGAAGCTGTTAAAATCGTTAATGCAGCTAATGACGGAAAGGAAAAACTAACATCAAACAATGTTAAAGAACTAAAAGATTTATTTAATAAATGGGTATTTGAGATATTAGGATTACTACCTGATAACTCTTTTAATGAAAAACAAATTATAGAAAATTTAATGAATATTATACTAACAATACGTACAGAAGCCAGATCCAAAAAAGATTGGGAAACTTCTGATAAAATAAGAGATGAGTTAGCTAAAATAGGTATTAAAGTTAAAGATGGTAAAGATAATATAACATGGGAATTAAATTAAATAATAAATAAATTGAAAAAAAATACTTTTAAAATATTATTATATTATCCTATAATTATTGCTTTAATTTTCTTTTTGATAAATTGCAAAGATAATAACAAAAAAAACAATAAAGCTAAAGTCACAACCTATTCAAAAAATATTACATCAATACCCGAATTTAATAAAGATTCCGCATATTATTATTTAAAAACACAAGTTGACTTTGGTCCACGATATTTAGGTAGTAAAGGTTGGCAAAATTGCGCTGCCTACCTAGAACAAACTTTAAAAAGATTTGCTGATACAGTAATTACGCAAAATATTATTGTAAGAACTTTTACAGGACAAACTTTCAAGGCAAAAAATTTTATAGCTTCTTATAACCCCCATGAACAAAAAAGAATTTTACTTGCAGCTCATTGGGACACCAGACCATTTGCTGATAAAGACCCAGATATTTCAAACCATAATAAACCTATTTTAGGAGCTAATGATGGAGCTAGTGGCGTCGCAGTTTTATTAGAAATAGCTAGAATATTATCAAATAATAAAATTAATATTGGAATTGATATAATATTATTCGATGCAGAAGATTATGGCGTAAGCGATGATAAGAAAAATATTAAAAATGCTGACTATACATGGGGCTTAGGTTCACAATACTGGGCAAAAAACCCTCATTCACCTGGATATACAGCTGAATATGGTATTTTATTAGATATGGTAGGTTCATATAACCCATTGTTTGCTAAAGAGGCTTTTTCATTGAAATATGCCGCCGACATAGTAAATAAAGTATGGAATATTGCAGCAAGTTTAGGCTATGCTTCTATATTTTCAGATAAAATAACCGGATATATAATGGACGACCACTATTTTGTTAATACAATACGAGGAATACCAATGATAGATATAATTCATCATGACACTTCTACCCCATCAGGATTTATGCCTCAATGGCATACATTAAAAGATAATATTGATATTATTGATAAAAACACTCTTGAAATAGTAGGAAAAACCTTACTAGTAGTTATATGGGATGAAAATAATATAACACTTTAAATTTAATATTTTTATACTGATAATTTAATTTAAAATAATAATTTTACCAGCTTTAATAAACTGCTCATTATCAAAAATATGATAATAATATAAGCCTTTAGGTAAAGCTTTGATATTTATAAAATTTAAATCTTGTGTTAAGTAATTTGATATAATTTCTTTGCCTGTATTATCAAATAATTTAAATAACAATTTATTATTATTCATTTTTAAACCCTCAATATAAATAAAATCATTTGTAGGATTAGGATATACATCAATATTAGCATAATCAAACTCATTAACAATACCAGAAACAGTATTATCATTAATAAGTTTGCTTACATTTGTTGCTGTTGAACTAAAAGCCAACCCTCCTGCCACAAGTATTTTATTATTAGGTAATTTGTTAATAGAATAACCTATAGTGCCCATAATATTATACATTTGTGAAGTTGACCAAGTACCTGTAGCAACATTATAAACTTCAATACATTTAGTATTTGAAGGATTTGTATAGTCACCCCAACCATAAATTAATACATCTCCATTATTCATTTTTATAGTTGCATTATTAATTCTTGATTGTTGCAAATTTCCCGTAGGAGAAAACGTATTAGTCACAGGATCATATAATTCAGCTGTTTTATCATCGCCATTAGATAAATCACTTGAACCAGCAAGCAATACTTTACCATTATTTAAAAGAATAGCTGAGTGATTATACCTTTTACCATACATATTAGATGAAATACTTGTCCACACCCCAGTAGAAGGGTCATAAAGTTCAGCAGTATTAAGAGCACCTGTATTATTACCTCCTGCTGCTAATACTTTCCCATTATTTAATAAAGTTAATGATAACCCTTCATTTCTTATAACATTCATATTTCCTGTATATGTCCAACTATTAGCTATGGGATCATAAATTTCGGTAGTGTTAGTAGATGGTAAGCCTCCTGCTATTAATATTTTACCATTATTCAATACAACAGCTCTATGCCCATATCTAACTCTATTCATACTATCAGCTTTACTCCATGTACCAGTAGCAACATCATATATTTCGGAAGTCATAGAGCCATAAAAATTGCCAAACTGGCCACCTATTGCAATAACATTACCATTAGA
>DAOTOD010000173.1:2632-3829 GCA_035451165.1 Bacteroidales bacterium | reverse complement strand
TTAAAATTCCTACGCGAATTTCAGCTATAGGTCTTACAAAGGTTAATGGTAATAAATCCCCTCGCGTAGAATCATCAAAAAGAATGTAATTCATTTTTTTATAATTTAATTAATGATAATTATACTTTTTTTTATAACAAGTGTTTCACGTTACTTAATTTTTTATTGCAATTATAATAATAAATATTTATATTTTATAAAAATATATTTTAACAAACATTATGTTAATAACTTACTCGTTTAAAAGTAAATTAAAACTAATAACTTTTTGTTTAACAAAAAAAATGAAAAAGATAAAAAAGGCTTTATTTGTGATAAATAAAATGAGTTAGTTAAATTAAATACACTAAGTTCCTTTAGGAATTTTATTCTTGATTTTTATTTGCAAAATGTTTTTGATATCTAGTTTTGAATTTATCAACTCTACCAGCAGTATCGACCAACTTCATTTTACCTGTAAAAAATGGATGAGAGGTATTAGAAATTTCTAGTTTTATTAAAGGATATTCCTTCCCGTCTTCCCATATAGCAGTTTCTTTACTTTGTGCAGTTGATCTTGTCAAAAAAGCATACCCATTTGACATGTCTTTAAAAATGACAAATCGATAATCTTTAGGATGAATGTCTTTCTTCATTATTATATATATTGTTTAATTTTTTTGCAAAGTTATTTAAATTTTATTAAAAAACAAACTCTTTTATAAATTAAAAAATATTTTAAATCTTTTTGATTACTTTTGCAGCGATTATGCAGAATAATATTTCTATAAAAAATAAAAAAGCTGCGTTTGAGTATATTTTACTAGCAAAATATACAGCAGGTGTTTGTCTTACGGGGACAGAAATTAAATCTATACGTTTAGGCAAGGTTTCTATTAATGAAAGTTATTGTACTTTTATTAAAAATGAACTATTTATAAGGAATATGCATATTGCTGAATATGAACATGGTACTTATAATAATCATGATCCGAAACGTGATAGAAAATTATTACTTACCAAAAGAGAATTAAGAAAAATTTCTTTTCAAATAAAAGAAAAAGGTTTGACTGTAATACCTACACTTTTATACATAAATGAAAAAGGGCTTGTAAAAATAGAAATAGCTGTAGCTAGAGGTAAGAAATTATATGATAAACGTGAAACATTAAAAGCTAAAGATTTACAACGAGATATTAATCATAAAATAAAAGCAAG
>DAOTOD010000173.1:0-2622 GCA_035451165.1 Bacteroidales bacterium | reverse complement strand
AGAGTGCATCCTTAAACGATGTATCCTCTTTCAAGTTATTATCTTTTTTATGTAGTTTATTTAGTATTTCATCTTGTAAGGTTGTAGGTAGTGGCATATATTTATGAAATTCCATTGAATAATTGGCTCTTCCACTTGATAAATTACGTAGTTGTGTTGTATATCCAAACATTTCCATAAGAGGGGCAAATCCATTTAACTTTTGGGAGCCTTTTCTAAATCTTCTCATTGCTTCTATTTTACCTCTTCTACGATTTAAATTACCTATTATTTCACCTATATATTCATCAGGAGTATTAATTTCGATTTTCATTATAGGTTCTAATAGAAGGGGATTAGCTTTAAGAAAAGCTTTTTTAAAGCAAATAGATGCGCAAGTTTGGAATGCCATGTCAGATGAATCAACAGCGTGGAAACTACCGTCTAATAATACTACTCTTACGTCTACTATGGGAAAATTAACTAAAATGCCTTCTTCTAGTGTTTTACGAATTCCTTTATCAACAGAACTTATAAATTCATTAGGTATTACTCCTCCTTTTATTTTGCTTATGAATTCATATCCTTTACCTTCATTAGGTTCGACTCGTAAAATAGTATGTGCATATTGACCCTTGCCACCAGTTTGTTTGACGTGTTTGTATTCAGCTTCAGCTTCTGTAGATATAGTTTCACGAAATGCGACAGAAGGCTCGCCAATTTCTACATCAACTTTAAATTCATCTTTTAAACGTTCTGTAATTATTTCTAAATGTAGCTCTCCCATTCCTCCTATAATAGTTTCTTCTGTTTCTTTATTATATCTTACTGTAAATGAAGGATCTTCGTTAGCTAGTTTAATCAACGCATCGCGAAGTTTTTCTTGATCTTTTCTATTGGTAGGGGTAATTTTTAATTCTATTACTGTAGGAGGCACATAAATAGATTCTAAATGTAATGGATAATTTACATCACATAATGTATCACCTGTTTTTGTGTATTTTAATCCTATTAGAGCTACTATTTCTCCTGGTCCTGCTTCATGAATTTCTTCTCTTTCTTTAGCATGTATTCTTAGAATTCTTCCAATACGTTCTTGCTTGCTTTTTGTAGAGTTAAGTAAGGCAATACCACTTTTTATAGTTCCAGAATATATTCTTATGAATGTTTGTTGTCCAACATATGGGTCATTAATAATTTTAAAAGCTAAAGAAGAAAAATATTCTTTAGGGGAAGGATTCCTAGTTTTTGTTTTTTCAGGATTTTCTACATCATATCCTATAACTGCACCTATATCAATAGGAGACGGTAAATAATCATTTATTGCATCAAGTAATGGTTCTATCCCTTTATTTTTATACGCTGCGCCACACAAAACAGGAGTAATAAGTAGTTTGAGAGTTGCTTCACGAGTTGCTTTTTTTATAAGTTCTATAGGTATTTCTTTATCTTCAAGATATAGGGTTAAAATTTCTTCATCAAAATCAGATAATTTTTCAAGTAAATTGTTACGTGCTTCTTTAAGTTTATTTATATATTCTTTGGGTATAGGTTTTTCAATAATTTCATTATTTTCATAATGAAGATATTTATTAAGAATAATATCTATAATACCTGTAAAATTTTCTTCCATCCCAACAGGTATTTGGAGAGGTATTGCTTTAGCATCTAAATTTTTATTTAATTGATTTAATACATCGTAAAAATCAGCTCCTGTACGATCCAACTTATTTATAAAAGCTATTCGTGGAACTTTGTATCTGTCAGCTTGATTCCATACAGTTTCGCTTTGGGGTTCTACTCCGCCTACACCACAAAATACGGCAATCATTCCATCAATAACACGTAAAGAACGCTCTACTTCAATTGTAAAATCCACATGTCCAGGTGTATCAATTATGTTAATTTGATATCCTTTCCAAAAGCAAGTAATAGCAGCAGAAGCTATGGTTATTCCTCTTTCTTGCTCTTGTTTCATAAAATCCATAGTTGCTTCCCCATTGTGTGTTTCTCCTAATTTACGGTTTATACCTGTATAAAAAAGAATTCTTTCTGTAATAGTTGTTTTTCCTGCATCTATATGGGCAGCAATACCTATATTCCTTAACTTTGCTAGGTTTGACATTGTTTTTAGTTTAATCAAAATAATAAAAAAACTTAACTACTAATATCACAAATGTTTATTAAAAAGTATTTCAAAAACCTTTGATTTTATTAAAAGGGCGGCAAAGGTATAAAAAATATTAGATATATAACTGATGATTATAAAAATTAGTTTATAAATTTATCAAATATTTTTGTACTTCCTTAATAAGCCAAATAGGCGTTGATGTAGCTCCTGAAATACCTACAGTATCATTAGTATTAAACCATTCTTTTTGAATTTGACTTATTGAATTTATAAAATATGTGTTGGGATTGTATAGCTTGCAAATATTATATAACATTTTTCCATTAGAAGAATTTATGCCTGAAATAAAAATAATTTTATTATATTTTTTACAGAATTTTACAATGTTTCTTCCTCTATTAGCTACTTGTTTACATATAGTTTCCTTTATTTTTACTTTTATACCCTGGTTTTGTAGTTGTTTAATAATTAGTTTAAATGTTTCGATTGATCGAGTAGTTTGACTATATAAG
>DAOTOD010000172.1:0-3842 GCA_035451165.1 Bacteroidales bacterium | reverse complement strand
AAAAAACAAATGACCAAAATTACCGTGCATAAACAAATGAGTAATAAATTGATATGGAGCGAAATATTCAGAATGTATGTAATGTAAGCCTAAAATATTATCTAAATCTATACCCCAAGTATTTTGTAAGGTAATGCGAGCTAAATAAAACAAACCATTAATAATCAATAAGTTTTTAACAACGGGAGGTAAAATGTTAAAACGAGTAGGAGTGTATTGTAATTCATTCATTGTGTTGATATTCAATATTTTTAATTAATTTACTTTAATTTTTTAATTAAGTCATCAAAATTAATTATAGTCAAAATATTTTTACCTGAAGGTGAGATTTCAGGGACTTTACAAGCAAATAACTCATCAATAATTGAAAGTATTTCTTCTTTTGGTAATTTACGATTTAATTTACTACAGGCACTTTTAGCCATTGATAAGGCTATACGTATATTGTTATTATTTTTAGCTTCATCAAGATTTTTATAATTTTCAATAAAGTCTTCAATAAAACTTTCTATATTATCACTTGATTTTATATTTGCTGGTATTCCATTAATTACAAAAGTTCTAGGACCTAACATATTAATATCAAATCCTAATATTTTTAATTCATCTATTATATTTTCAAGTATTTGAGAATCAGTATGATTTAATTGAACAGTCTTAGGGAAAAGTTGTGTTTGGGAAGCTATTTCACCATTATTAAGATTTTCTAAATATTTTTCAAATAATATACGTTCATGTGCCCTTTGAATATCAATAATCATAAAACCTGATTTTACGTTAGTTAATATGTAGCGTTTTTGAAATTGAAAAATAAGTTTGTTTGTAATATCAATAGTTTCATTGTCTTTTTGCTCAATAATATTAGTAGTTTCTGTTTCTTTTTCTAATTCTAAAAAGTTTTTTAAATCAACTTGATTTTCAATAGGTGTACTAGAAAACAATTTTTCCCAATTTTTTAAATTATTTTGTTTTAATTCTTGTTGAGAGTAATTTACTTGTTTATCAAAAGGGTTATATTCGGGCTTTATAATAATTTTAGGTGGATTAATATTATCAATATTTGTTTCTAAAGGAGGTAAATCAAAAGGTTTTTGAATATCAAAGTCAATACTAGGTGTAAGATTAAATTTACCTAACGAATGTCTTACGGTAGTTTTAATTAATGTATATATTATTTTTTCTTCTTTGAATTTTATTTCAGTTTTTGTTGGATGTACATTAACATCAATTAAACTAGGATCAATTTCTATAAATAAAAAATAGGATGGAACATATTTTTCAGGTATTAATTCATTATAAGCATCTGCTACAGCGTAATTTAGGTAAGCATTTCTTATATATCTGTTGTTAACAAAAAAATATTGTTCTCCTTTAGTTTTTTTTGCATATTCAGGTTTCCCTATAAATCCTGAAATTGAAGCTATATTAGTTTTTTGTTCTGCGGGAATTAGACGTTGTGCATAGTTATTACCAAATATACCCATTAATCTGGTTTTAAGTAGTGATTTTTCAAGCTTTATAACTGTTTTTTCATTTTGGATAAGAGTAAATTCAATATCAGGATTTGCAATAGCAAGTTTTTGAAATTCTTCTAAAATATGGCGATATTCTACGTTATCATTTTTTAAAAATTGTCGTCTTGCAGGTACATTGTAAAAAAGATTTTTTATAGTTATACTTGTACCATCAGGGCAAATGCATGGTTCTTGTTTAATAAAGTTAGAGCCTTCAATTTGAATTAGTGTACCTATTTCATTTTCTTTACGTTTAGTTTTTAATTCTACTTGTGCTATAGCAGCTATAGACGCTAAAGCTTCACCTCTAAATCCCATAGTGCGTATTGTATACAAATCTTTATCATCTCTTATTTTAGATGTAGCATGACGTTCAAAGCATAATCTTGCGTCTGTATCTTCCATACCGCAACCATTATCAATAACTTGTATTAAAGTTTTTCCTGCATCTTTTATTATAAGTTTAATTATGGTAGAACCTGCGTCTATGCTATTTTCTATTAATTCTTTAACAGCAGAAGACGGTCGCTGAATTACTTCTCCAGCAGCTATTTTATTAACTACATGCTCAGGTAATAATTTTATAATATTAGCCATTTTTTAAAATATATACACTATATAATCCTATTAAATAAAGCATAACTATTAGCAAGATGACAGCTATTATTATGATAACTAATTTACCTTTTTGTATTTTAGGAGATAGTTTTGTTTTTTGATTCCTGAAGCTTATTATTTTACTTGGCTTATAAGTTATATTAATAGCATTATTGTTATTATCGATTCCTAATTCTTTTTTTATCTTAGAAACACGTTCATTAAATTTTTCTTTTTCTGGATTATAAAAATATGGTTTATATTCAAATTGCTTAGGTTTTCTATCTTTAAAAAAAAACAATCCCATTCATTAATATTTATTAAAAGATTAAAGGTTATATATAAGAGTTTTGCCTATTTGATTTCGCAGCAATAGAAGGGAAATATAGTTTTGTAATGTAATAAATACCAAATAATAAAGCATTGAAAAATAATCCGCTTATTACTTCGTTTAAAAACATTGATATTCCATATTTGCCATCATTAAAAAATGCTAATCCTGCTATATATGATTCAATAAGCCCTGTAATATTATTTGGATATAAAGGGTTACCAATCCATGCAGCAAAATTAGTTATAATAAAAAATATAATTGATGAAGTTAATGAAGCTAGTAATATATTATGAGCTTTTACATTTTTGCTAATATAAATTCCTATAAGTACAGTAATAATAAAACTTATATAAATAGCTGGCATTGCAGGGTATAGACCTATTATTAAATCACTTATAAATAAAGCAATTAAAGGTATTATAAAAGCTAAATATTTTTTTTCTAAAGTTGCTCCACCAAATAAAGCTATAGCAGCTATAGGAGTAAAATTTGGCCAGTGGGGAATTAAACGTGTTATAGCCGCAAACATTATAATTATAAAAACAAAAATAAGATTAGGTGATAAAAAACGCTGTTTCATAAGATTATGGTTTTTATGTGTTAATATAATTAATAAATGTAAATAATAATATATTGCAAAAATAAGAAAGATTTACATAATAATTGTTTGGGACATATTATTTTTTATGATAATTTTTTTAATTATCTTGCTTAAAATTTATGAAAATAAAAGTTATTAATATTATTTTAAACTTTTAGAATTATATTTGTAATTAAAATAAGTTTTACACTTGAAATAAATAATATGGCTTAGTTTTTGAAAAATTAATTAAAGATTTTGTTTTTTAATTAATAAGATTGAATCATATGAAAATATTAAAATGTCTTTTTTTATTAATGTTTACATTAAATTTTTCTGCTAATAGTAGTAACCTCGATTTAATACCTTATGACATTATAGATGATATAGCCTCGGTTATTAAAAATGGTAACTCAAGCAGGCTTGCTGTTTTTTTTAGTTCGACTATTAATTTAACGGTACTTGATAATGATGGCACTTATAGTAAAACTCAAGCTGAAATGATTATGAAAGATTTCTTTACGAAAAACCCTCCGCAAAATTTTATTATTAAACAAAGAGGCTCTTCAAACGAAGGGTCTATGTTTGCGATAGGAAGTTATATTTCTTTAAACGGTAAAAGTTTTAGAACATATTTTTTACTTAAGAAAATTAATAATAATTTTTTAATAACTATGCTTGAATTTGAAATAGACTAATTTAACACCTTACCTTTGATTAATCTTTTAATATGTTAGAATTTAAGAATTTAAATCAAATTATTGATTTTGCAATTCATGAGGATATAGGTGATGGTGATCATACCTCTATAGCTATT
>DAOTOD010000171.1:0-3849 GCA_035451165.1 Bacteroidales bacterium | reverse complement strand
CAATGGGTTCTTTATTAATTATCCCCACTTTCATAAAATACGGTATATCTGGTACAGGAGGCACCGAACTTAATTTAACTTTTAATTTTAATAATATAAAAAACTTAATTACCATATTGACACGCTATTTTTCCTTAGCTTCTTATGAAATACCATATATGCTTGGTGCAAATACCCACGAAAGATTAGCAATTCTTAAAAACAAATTATGGTTAATTCCCTCTGCAATATTTTTGTTAATAATAGGTTGGCTACAAGTAGTTTTGTTTATTATGTATATATTTAAAAAACCTTTTACTAAAGAATTTAAAACTATTAAAATAATAACTTTAGTCACATTCTTTATCATCTTTATAAGCTTTTTCTTTTCAGTTAAAGGCCCTTCTTCTCATACTTTTTATCTGGTATTTCCTTTAGTTTTATTTTATTCTTTTTATTGTTATAACGACATCTTTTTTAAATATAAAAAACATTTCAATTATTTATTTTTATCAATATTTATATTAAGTTTTATATTATATACTGGTATAATAATAAATAATTATTATACTAAATCTCTTTATAAAAATCGCGATAAAGTTAAAGCAGCTATAGAACAACAAGATTATAAAATATTATCTCGTCGTAGAACTGACAAATAAAAAAATTATAATCTAATAAACTATTTTACCTAATATGTCTCTTTTATCAATAAGGCCAAATTTTCCACTGTCGGTTGTTCCTGAATGTGTTCCTAATATAAGGTAAGCATTAGGAGGTATAATGTTATTATAAGCCTTGGCATACATATTAAGCATGCGATATTGGGCCTCTTTAAACTCATATTTCATACCCGTAATTTCACGTAAAGTATCTCCATTTATAATAATATTATATAAATTTTCGAACTTCGTTGGCACCAATACAAAAGTATCGCCCGGTAAACCTTTCACCATTTTAATTAATGGTATTTTCGACCCTTTATAATCATATGCTACTATATCATTGCGTTTTATCTCATTACAATTATAAAAACCATAAAGCATAATAACATAGCTGCCATTAGCTATAACTCCTTCTAATGATTTCCCTTTTACTACTTTTTTTGATATTTTAGTTATGCATGACGAATCAGCTTGCGCATATAACTCATTTATACCAACACATATAAGACATATTATTAAAATTCTCATATTGACTAATAAATTTTTCACTGCAAAGCAAAAGTTACTAAATCAAAAAATTACCTTACACATCTTACATAAAGCGGCGTTCCATCTTTTTGTGACAAAGAAATTTCATAACCCGATATAGATAGTGAAGATGATTTACTATTGCTCCCTGCCGTAGATTGTATCTGAACCTCAATAGAAGAATAAGCAGCCATTTCATTTAATATAGGAATACTCGTTAAACTAATAAAAGTACTATAACTATAATATAAACTATAAACATCAGAATAATAGTACGTGCCATCAGGGAAATTATATTTTAATCTAAAATCGGCGCCATTACCACTATTATAAGAAGTACCATAATATACCATACTTGAAATTACAAACAAATTGCCTGTAGTTAAAGGGTTAAAAGTAGCCACAGTAGTCCACGAAGTAGCTGTAGTACTTCCCGAAACTTGTCTTGATGGAAAATAAAATCTTTTAACACCACCATTACGCCATTTACCGTCAGTAAGTCTTACTGTTATAAAATTCTGGTTAGTTGCAAAATCTTGTGGAACTGATAAGGTTTTTGTCCAAAGAAAATTACTCGTTGCACCACTTGTTCCGACAAAGTATTGTAGTTCATCAGCTTCGGGCAATCTCCAATCTGTATATCCATTTTCATTAAGGTTTTCACAATATTGCACAGCATCTGGATATACGTATGGATTTGCAGACTCACTACTAAGCATAGAAGGTTTTGCCCCTCCCCCACCGCCGGCAGCTACAGCATTATCAACATATTCTTTATTAGCAGCATCGAGGTTGTTAGTACAAGTAGCAACATTAACTATTTTATTATTATCCATATCTAAATCACTTGTAGCAGTGTGATTACCAAGATTATCGCCAGCATTAGCTTTAACCCAACTTGCACCATCATAAAACCAAAAACCTGAATCATTATCTATTTGATAAACAAGTAATCCCCTTGCGGGATTAACAATAGCAATACGCTCAGCTTCGCTCATTCGAGGAGCTAAAAAACCTTTATTATTACTACTTACATCGAACATAGCCGATGGGTCAGGTGCAGCACCAGTTGTATTAATTGCCACACCATTTTGAGCAATAACATTAAAAAATGTTGTTGCTACTAACACAATTGTAAAAATTTGTTTTTTCATAAGCATTTAAATTTTTGTTAATATTAATAAAAAACTAAACAAATATATAAATATAAAATTACGAAATAATGAATTAATTTAAAATACCTTTTAAGTTTTTTACTAAAAATATAAATTTTACGATATTTGCATATTATTATAACTTATGGTAAAAAAGAAAAAATCAAAAAAAAAATTCATTTATAAGTTACGTAACAAGTATAAGCTTGTAATACTAAATGCTGATACATTTGAAGAAAAGTTTTCCTTAAAACTTTCGCCTATGAATGTATTTGTAATAACAGGAAGTATTTCAATATTATTAATATTTTTAACTACTTATATTATAGCCTTTACACCTTTACGCGAATATATTCCAGGATATGCAAGCACTGATGTAAAAGTTAATCTTTATAAATTAATTACAAAAACAGATTCTTTAGAAGAAGCTATAAAAGCAAAAGATTTATACATACAAAACATTAAAAATATTATATTGGGGCAAGAAAATGAAGCAATAACTAATACTAATGAAAATCAGTTGTCAAATTATAGTCAAGAAAACACAATTTTAAAGAGCTCTAAAAAAAACAATGCTTTAACTACAGAAGTAGAAAATTTAGATAATAATTTAAAAACGTCCCCAAATTATAAAGGGAGTATTTCTATAAAAGATTTTTTCTTTTTTTCTCCAGTAAAAGGAATAATTATCAATTTTTTTAATCCAGCTAATAATCATTATGGTATTGACATTGTTTCGAAAAAAAACGAGGCAATAAAGGCCACATTAGATGGTACTGTAATATTTTCGGGGTGGACATTTGAAACAGGTAATGTTATCATAATACAACATCCTAACAACATTATATCTGTTTATAAACATAATTCAGCCTTATTAAAAAAACAAGGTGCTTATGTTAAAGCTGGCGAACCTATAGCTATTATTGGAGAAACAGGCGAATTATCAACTGGTCCTCACTTACATTTTGAATTATGGTTTAATGGGAATCCTGTTAATCCGAAAGATTATATTGTTTTTTAAAATAAAAAAATGAAAAGAAGAATTGCTATACTTGGCTCAACAGGTTCTATAGGCAAACAAGCACTTGAAGTAATAAAACTTCATAGTGATTGGTTTAGCTTAGAAGTAATTACAGCTCATTCTAATGCCGACTTATTAATTAAGCAAGCTAAAGAATTTATTCCTAATGCTGTAGTTATTTCTGACGAAACTTTATATACTTATGTAAAAGAAGCTTTAAGTAATTTACCTATCAAAGTTTTTGCTGGTCAAAATGCTGTAAGTCAAATAGTATCTTTAGATACTATAGATATTGTACTTGTAGCTTTGGTAGGTTATGCTGGATTATTGCCTACTTTAAAAGCAATAGAAGAAAATAAAATTATAGCTTTAGCTAATAAAGAATCATTAGTAGTAGCCGGTAAATTAATAATAGAAAAAGCTAAACAAAATAATGTACCTATAATTCCTGTAGACTCAGAACATTCAGCTATTTTTCAGTGTCTTGTTGGAGAATTAAACA
>DAOTOD010000170.1:0-3874 GCA_035451165.1 Bacteroidales bacterium | reverse complement strand
TAATCAGCTTTTGTATAACCAATTTCTCTAATAACTCTTCTTACAACGTCTTGTATATCAACATATCCTTGAGTTCTAACTTCACCACTGCATATAACAAGCCCTGTAGTGCAAAGTGTTTCACAAGCTACTTTTGATTCAGGATCCCATTTAAGGAATTCATCAAGCAAAGCATCTGATATTTGATCTGCGATTTTGTCAGGATGCCCTTCTGAAACCGATTCGGAAGTGAATAAATATCCCATATTTTTACATATTTAGTTGATTATTATATATTATATTAATATTCAATTACTTACAGCTTTACAAACTTAAGGCTTACTAGTTGTTATGTTTGGAGCAACAAATTTATTATTTTTTGCAAATAAAACATATATTGTAATAAAAAATTATTTGACTTTTTACTTTAAAAAATTAATGTATAAAAATATCTAGTTATAATTGTGGTGATCTTTTTTAGTTAGATATTGAAAAACTTTTTCTATAGTTTGTTCTTCTTTTTGTAAATTTATTACTATTATTCCTTGTTTTACAGCCATTTTAAATATTTCACTTCTTATATCAGTTTTATTATCACAAAGCAAAGAGTAACAATTATTTCGTATTTTATGTATTTTTATAATACCTTTAATGTTTTGGAAAAATGTTGCATCAACTTTTGTTTCAAATTCGACATTTATTACAATATTATTTAAGTATTTTTGGGATAAATTGCTGGTTGTGTCATCAGCGATAATATTTCCTTTATCGATTATTATAGCTCTGTCACAAATAGCTTCAACTTCTTGCATTATGTGAGTAGAAAGTATAACAGTTTTTTCTTTTCCCATATTTTTTATCAAATTTCTTATATCTATGATTTGATTTGGATCTAGTCCTGATGTAGGTTCATCTAATATAAGTACTTCGGGATTATGTATTATAGCTTGAGCCAACCCTACTCTTTGTTTATAACCTTTTGAAAGTTTTTCTATTTTTTTATTTATTTCAGGAGTTAAACCTGTAATATTAATGACTTCTTCTATTCTATTTTTTATTATTTTTTTTGGTATCTTATATATAGAAGCTATTATATAAAGAAATTCTTTTACGTACATTTCAGCATACAAAGGATTATTTTCAGGTAAATAACCTACTTTTTTCCTTACTTCTATGCTGTTTTCTTTAATATCTAAATCACAAACCTTAACATCTCCTTCGGTAGGTAAAATAAAACAAGTTATGATTTTCATCATAGTTGATTTACCTGCTCCATTAGGGCCTAATAATCCTACTATTTCCCCTTTTTTTATTTCAAATGAAACATTTTTAAGGGCAGCTTGGGACCCATAATATTTTGTAAGATTATTTACTTTTATTGACATTTAATAAATTTTCCACGAAATTAAATATTTTTATATAAAATGGCTTAATTAAAAATAAATATTCTTAATAAAAGTGTTTTATTAATATTTTTTTAATAAATTCTTGTTAATAAATTTGTTAATTCAAATAATATTCATAGCTTTGCACCCCGAAAGTAATTAATTATATATTTTTTACATGTAATAATAAAAAAATGAATACTTTGAGTTATAAAACCGTTTGTGCTAATAAAGAAACAGTAAAAAAAGATTGGATTTTAATAGATGCAGAAGGCCAAATTTTAGGACGATTAGCTAGTCGTGTTGCATCTATCCTTAGAGGGAAAAATAAACCTTATTTTACTCCTCATGTTGATTGTGGAGATAATGTTATAATTATTAATGCTTCTAAGGTTGTTTTAACAGGTAATAAACTGATTGCTAAAAAATATGTTAGATATACAGGCTATCCTGGAGGACAACGTTTTTCTACTCCTAGAGAAATATTAAATAAAAAACCTGAAAAAATTATCGAAAAAGCTGTTAAAGGTATGTTGCCTAAAAATAGATTAGGAGCAGCATTATTCCGCAATTTGCATGTTTATGTAGGAGCAGAACATCCTCATTCTGCTCAGCAACCTAAAAAAGTAGATTTATAATGATAAAGAATAAAAACTATGGAAATGATTAATACTGTAGGCAGAAGAAAAACTTCAGTAGCACGTGTTTTTACTCGTGCAGGTAAAGGTATGATTATGGTAAATAATAAACTATATACCGAATACTTCCCTATAGAAGAATTACAATATAAAATACGTTTACCCCTTGAAACTGCTGAAATGATTGATAAATTGGATGTAAATGCTAATATACAAGGTGGTGGCGTTAGAGGGCAGGCTGAAGCTTTAATGCTAGGTATCTCAAGAGCTTTATGCAAACTGAATCCTGAACTAAGAGCAACTCTTAAATCTAAAGGTTTATTGAAAAGAGATCCTAGAATGGTTGAAAGAAAAAAACCCGGACAGAAAAAAGCAAGGAAAAGATTTCAATTTAGTAAACGTTAATCTGTCGGTTGTTTAGTATCCAAATTACTAAGACTCCTAACAAGTTAAAGGGCTACTTAGTAATTGATTTTTTAAGGAATGTAAACAAATAACCAATAAAAAAAATACACATGCTTAAACCAACATTCGAACAATTATTAGAAGTAGGAGCTCATTTTGGACACCTTAAACGTAAGTGGAATCCTAACATGGCTCCATATATATTTAAAGAACTGAATGGGATTCATATCATTGATCTCCATAAAACTATGGCAAAACTCGATGAAGCTGCATCTGCTATTAAACAAATAGCAAAATCAGGTAAGAAGATACTTTTTGTTGCTACTAAAAAACAAGCTAAAGAAATACTCGCCGAAAAAGTTAAAAAAGTTAATATGCCTTATGTAACTGAAAGATGGCCAGGTGGTATGTTAACAAACTTCTCTACGATACGTAAAGCCGTCAGAAAAATGTCGGCTATTGATAAACTTATGAAAGACCCTACCTTCGAAAACTTGTCTAAAAGAGAACGCTTACAAATAATGCGTGAACGTGCTAAACTTGAAAAAAATCTCGGTAGTATAGCCGATTTAACTCGTTTGCCAGCAGCAGTTTTTATAGTAGATGTTTTGAAAGAAAAAATAGCTGTTGCCGAAGCTCATAGACTTGATATACCTACTTTCGCAATTGTTGATACAAATTCTAATCCTAATGACGTGACTTTCCCTATACCAGCTAACGATGATGCTGCAAAATCAATCTCTTTGATACTCGATACAATAATTTCTGCTATAGAAGAAAGTGTTAATGAACGTAAGATGGATAAAGATAAACAAATAATGGATGAAAAAGAAGAACATGAAGTAGAAGAAACAAAAACTAAAATAGCCTTAATTGATGAATATGATGAGGAAGACTCTAATAATGTCCTTAGTAAAAAGAAAATTAGTGGTAGAAAAACTCAAACCGATGAAGATATAACAGATAATACTAATGTTTCATTTAAAAGACAACATAAACAAGGTACTAATAAAAACGCTGTCCCACGTAAAGTTACTAGACGATAAAAAAAATCATCAAAAATATATTAATTTTTTAAATAATAAATTATGATAACAGCAGCTGATGTTAATAAATTACGCCAAGAAACAGGCGCAGGAATGATGGATTGTAAAAATGCTCTTATTGAAGCTAATGGAGATATGGAACTGGCTAAAGAAATTTTAAGAAAAAAAGGACAAAAAATAGCTAATAAACGCTCCGATAAAGAAAATAAAGAAGGATACGTAATAGCTAAAGTAGATAATGATAAAACAAGAGCAAGCATCATTATGCTTAATTGTGAAACTGATTTTGTAGCTAAATCTGAAGCGTTTGTTACTGTAGCTAATAAAATTATAAATGTAGCAGTCGAGAAAAAACCTAATGATTTAGAAGAACTTAAAAATATAATGTTTGACGGATATACAGTAAATGATCATGTTATTG
>DAOTOD010000169.1:0-3882 GCA_035451165.1 Bacteroidales bacterium | reverse complement strand
GTTTATGAAATAGGGGGAACACTAGGTGCGCTTGCTTATTCACGTTTGCATGAATATGAAGCTGATAAATTGGGTATGATATTTATGGCTCGTGCAGGTTATGACCCCGCTAAAGCAATAGAATTTTGGCAACGCATGGCTGATTTGTCCAAAGGGAAACCCCAAATACCGCAATTTTTAAGCACTCATCCTAGCGATGAAAATAGAATTAAAGCTTTGAGAGAATTCTTACCTAAGGCTCAAAGATATTATAAGCCGTCTAATTCTAAATAATGAAAGACCTCACTATCGGAAAAGAAAGCCGATTAATTATTACTTTTGCTTTGCCAATGTTATTAGGTAATGTATTTCAACAATTATATAATATTATTGATAGTATTATTGTAGGGAATTACATTGGCGAAGCAGCTTTAGCTGCTGTAGGGGCATCTTTCCCTATTACATGGGTACTTATTGCTTTAGTTGTCGGTATTTCAATGGGTAGTAATGTTATTATTGCTCAGTATTATGGCGCTAAAGATTATGAAAATGTTAAAAAAGCTATTAATACTCTTTTTGTTTTTATTTTTATTGCAGGTATTATTTTAACTTTTATAGGCTTAATGTTGAGTAATACACTATTTAGATTATTAAAATTACCTGCTGAAATTATTCCTCAAGCTACAGTTTTTTTTAATATATATCTTCTTGGTATAACTTTTATGTTTGGGTATAATACAGTGGCATCAATATTAAGAGGATTAGGAGATTCTAAAACACCGTTGTATTTTCTTATATTAAGCACTATAATAAACTTATTATTAGATATAGTTTTTGTGATAGGATTTAGATTAGGTATTGCTTCAGTAGCTTTTGCTACTGTAATTTCACAGTGTTTCTCTTTTATTATTAGCTTGATTTATTTGAATAAACATAATAAATTTTTTAAGATTTCCTTCAAGGAATTAACTATAAATAAACGTATCTTAAAATATAGTTTACAAATAGGAATCCCTTCAGGGTTACAACAAACTTTTGTTGGATTAGGAATGTTAGCTTTATTAAGAATAGTTAATGACTTTGGTACAAATGCCATAGCTGCATACACTGTGGCTGGTCGAATAGACTCTTTTGCTGCTTTACCTGCAATGTCTTTTGCAGCAGCT
Organism: Bacteroidales bacterium; assembly: GCA_035451165.1. Taxonomy (GTDB): domain Bacteria; phylum Bacteroidota; class Bacteroidia; order Bacteroidales; family JAKIYJ01; genus JAKIYJ01. The sequence continues at coordinate 2,737 of DAOTOD010000169.1, read as the reverse complement.
CTTTCTACTTTTGTAGGACAAAATTTGGGGGCACATAAACCTAATAGGGTGGTAAAAGGATATTTTGTTACGTGGCTAATTACTTCTTTGATTTCAATTTTTGTAATGATAATAGTAATATTTTTTAGTAAACAACTTATGGGAGCTTTTACTAATAAAAAAGAAGTTATCGAAATAGGCCAATCATACCTTATTATTGTATGTAATTTTTATATCTTATTTTCAACAATGTTTGTTACTACTGGAGTATTAAGAGGAGCAGGAGATACAACTATACCAATGTTTATTACTTTGTTTTCTTTATGGATAATTAGAGTGCCTTTGGCTTATATATTATCTAGTTCTTATGTAGGGCTTGGTATTAATGGAGTATGGTGGGCAATACCTCTAGGGTGGCTTTTTGGATGTCTTTTTTCTTATTTATATTATTTATCAGGTAAATGGAAAAATAAAGTTATAACTAAACCAATAAATGTAGTTTTTGAAGATACTATATAATATTTTATTTTTTGTTATCGCGCTTCCATCTTTCTTTGCTAATTAATTCACCAGTTTCAGTATAATATTTCCATTTTCTATCTTTTTTACCGTCTTTAAAGTAACCCTTTATTTTAATATTCCCTGTATTATAATAAAATTCAGCATCTCCATTAGCTACCCCGTTTGTAAACGTTAATGTAGCTTTTCTTGCCCCATTTTCATAAAACTCTCTGTAAATACCGTCAATTTTATCGTCATTGAATTTAATTTCAGCTTTTATTGATGAATTTGGATTATCGTAATAAAAAATAGCAATACCATTAGCTTTACCATCAACATAATTCACAACACTTTTAATCTTTCCGCTTTCATAATATGTACGCCATAACCCATTAATATTTCCATTAGAAATCCTGCCTACCATTTTTATTGTACCATCAGCATACTTATCTTTAATTGTTCCATCTCGATTAAATTCTAATTGACTTATATCTGGCTTAAATGTTAGAGTTTCATACTCTGATATAAACACATCTTCAGCTGATGCTTCAATTTTTTCAAGTTCTTCATCGAATAAAGCATCTGGATCGTGTTGGGCAATTATAGTAGTTTTGAACCCCCTCCCATCACCCTGTAATTGAAGACCTACCTTAGCAAAGCTTAATATTATTTCTTTGTTTTTACTTATATTTTTCTTTTTTTCTTTATTAGAATAATAATATAAATGTGAGTATAACTTTGGCATCATTATAAAAGCTGTAATATTTGCTTGCCCTTCAAATTCATTTAAAAAACTTGTAAAATTTTCATCGTTTGATAACGTTTCCCCTTTTAAATAGTCATCTATTACTTCTTCTAATGCAGAAATAGAATTGCTAAATATAACATAATCTTCAATATATGTGAAGTAAGGCTTTTCTAATTTATTAAATAAATTTCCTAAAAACATTTTAAAAAAACCTTTTATAGCTAGTTGATTAATAATAAAATTTTTATAATCGAAAATTTCAAATTTGAAAGGTGTTCGCTTTTTAACTTGATTAGTTATATTATTTAACCCAATTTTTGCTGCTACGGTATCACGTGCATGAATAGCAATAACAACATCTTCTTCACGAGAATTAGAAGTAGGACGCGTTTTTGAAAAAACTATCTCATTACCTATCCAATCAAAAAAATCATTTTTTAAATTTACTTTTAATAATTTTTCTATACGAGAAATATTTTTTTTATAATTTTTGTAATTTAACGTATCTTCAAATGCAAATTCTTCTTCAAGATTTTCACGAAAATCATTAAAATCACTAAAAGACATTGAAAGATATAAGGCAGTTTGTTTTGATAAAATTTCATACCCTCTCATATTCCCTGGTCCTACATTTAATAAAGCATGTAAATAAGATTTTACAGAGTCGTTAATGCTCGTGTAGCCTGTTAAACTTATTTTTTTATCTTCTAAATAAAAATTTAATGCTGACCAACTTAATGAATTACTCAGGGAGTTAACAGCATCATCACTTTTTTCTACAAAACAACCAACATAGTCATTAAGTAATTTATAGTTAAAATAAAAATTAAATAAATTTTTATTGCCCAATTGATTTGCTGCTAATTTAAATAATTTGTTTTCTTCCCAGTAATTATTATTTCTACTATTAATAGATTTTTGTATTATCGATTCAGCATAACTACATACTAATATATTATCTATGAATGTTATAAAAAGATTTTCTTTTGTTTTATTATTAGTAAGTACTATAATTTCATTTTTATCAAAATTTCTTTTTTCATAAAAATAGCCAAAAGTATTAGTTATATTTTTTATATAATTTTTTAAAAAAGAAATCTTTGAGGCTTTCTTAAGATCAATGGCAAATAAAAAATCATATTCTTTTTTGTTAATCATGTGAGCAGAAATCAAGAGTTTACGATTGCTCATTAACATATCTAAAATTTTATTCCCTTTTATCATAGAGTCAAGAGCAGTAGCACTTTTATTGATTTCAGAAAAATATTCATTATTCATTAAATATGACCATACTTTAGATGAAGTAAGAGTATTCCAGCCTTTTGTCATTTCTGTTGTCTCTATTATAAAAATAGCATCATTAGGTATAATTGTAAATGGATTACGCTTTTTTGTATCAGTATGCCAAATCCATATAGCTATACCTGCAATTACTATTAAAATAATTGATAATAACCATAATATTATTTTAGATAATTTTTTCATATTAGCATGTTTTTAATAATACAA
>DAOTOD010000168.1:0-3892 GCA_035451165.1 Bacteroidales bacterium | reverse complement strand
TATGGTTAATACCTTTTAGCTTTTATGATGGGAATAATTATGGGAGAGCTCCTGTAAGTACTGCTTTCCCTATGTGGCTACCCGAAGGTACTACAATAACCCCATCTAGTGGTACTTCAAAAATGTTTGCTATTGAATTTACTGTAGTACCATAAAAATTTAAAAGCATAGTTTAGGCATAATTAAACAATAATTTCTTTATTTTATTTTATTTTATTTAATTTCTATTATAATAATGTTTTGAATCACCCCATTCGTTATAGGCAATTTCAGCTCCTGCTATTTTTATTCTTGCTTCAATACATTTAATACATTCACTGCCTTCTTCGTCAATACAAGGTTTGCCTTCATACAATAAATAATCTGTTCTATATTTTAGAGGAGTTAAATTAGGCATTATAATATTAGCTCCAACTTTAATTGCTTTTTCTCTACCTTGTTTATCCAGCGTTTGCATAGCAGTTGTTGCAGCAATATTAATATCTTTCATCATAATTCTTAATATAGCAATCATTTTTAGTGAAAGTATAAATCTATCTCTTTTAGATAATAATTGTGTTTTGCATTGATACAAAGGGGTATTTTCATGTTCTATATAAGGCCCCATACCAACCATATCTACATCAATAGCTTTAAAAAATTCAAGGTCAGCGGCAAGATGCTCAATATTTTGAAAAGGCAATCCTATCATAACACCTGTACCAACTTGATATCCAAGTTTTTTCAATATTAAAAGACAATTAAGTCTATTATTAAAATCGTGTAATTTATTGTTAGGATGAAGTTTTTTATATAAATCATTGTTCGATGTTTCTATTCTTAGTAAATATCGTCGGGCTCCTTTTTCTTTCCAAATTTTATAAGTATCTTCTGTTTGTTCACCTAGTGAAAGAGTTATTCCTAATTTACCTTTCGATATTTTATTAATTTCATCTAACAAATGAGCTATTTTTTGAGTAAAAGTTTTACTTTTATTTTCACCCGATTGAATTACGATAGAACCGAAGCCATTATCATATGCATACTTAGCTGCTTCAATAACTTCATTATCTGATACTACATATCGATGAAGATTTTTATTGTCTTTTCTTATACCACAATAATAACAATTTTTAATACATTTATTAGTGTATTCAACAAGTCCTCTTAAATATACTTTATTTCCAACATATTTAAATTTTATTTCAGCAGCTTTAGCAAAGAGTAATTTCCGTTCATTTTCATCGGTTAATAATAACCTAACAATATCAAAATGAGTTAAGTTATCTTTTTCAAGTATATATTTAATAGAAGTATTATCCATTATATTTAAAATTTTATAAATAATGTAAGTAAATCATATCTTATTGTAAGTTACTAGTAGGTATAGAATATATTAATTTCTTAGTATAGTTATTAGAAGGATTATTAAATAGATGATCAGCTTCGTTAATTTCAATTATTTTACCTTTATACATAACCATTATTCTATCAGACATATATCTAACTACCGATAAGTCGTGAGAAATAAATAAATAAGTAAATCTAAAATCTTTTTTTAACTCATTAAGAAGATTTAAAACTTGAGCTTGTACAGAAACATCGAGAGCAGAAACAGCTTCATCACAAATTATAATTTGAGGATTCAGTGCTAAAGCACGAGCAATACAAATGCGCTGACGTTGCCCTCCTGAAAATTCGTGTGGATAATAATTAAAATGATATTCAGAGAGACCAACTCTTTCGAGTAAATAAATTGCTCTTTTCTTTTGTTCTTTAAAAGAACCATATAAATTATGAACAATCATCGGTTCCATAATAGCCTTACCTATAGTTAATCTGGGATTAAGAGAAGAATATGGATCTTGAAAGACTATTTGAATTTCTTTCCTTATGTTTCTAAGTTCATGTTTAGCAAGTGTTTTTAAATCTCTTCCTTTATAAATTATTTTACCACTAAAAGGTTTAACTAACATTAAAATACTTCTACCTAAAGTAGTTTTTCCACATCCAGATTCACCTACTAAACCTAATGTTTCACCTGGATAAATTTCAAAACTTATATTATCAATAGCTTTAAAATAACTTTTTTTTATTTTAACAAGGCTACTACTTTTTAGTTTAAACTGTGTTTGTAGATTTTCAACTTTCAATATAGGTTCATTTGAATATAAAAGTTTATGATTTGCAACTCTTTCACTTGCTTTTATTTCTTGTAAAGAATCAAACAATTTTGTTTCATCATTATTAATATAATCTGACACTGTAGGTAATAAAAGATATCTTTTATTCAAAGGAGGACGACAAGCTAGTAAGCCTTTAGTATAAAGGTGAACGGGATTATTAAATATTTCATAAGTTGGTCCTTCTTCAACGATTTGTCCTTTATACATAATAATTACTTTATCAGCTATATCAGCAACTATTGATAGGTCATGAGTAATAAATAAGATGCTCATTCCGTAACTCACTTGTAATTTTTTTAATAATTCAAGAATAGTTTTCTGAATAGTAATATCTAAGGCAGTAGTAGGTTCATCAGCAATCAATAATCTAGGTTTACAGGCTATAGCCATAGCTATCATAACTCTTTGTTTCTGTCCACCACTAATTTCATGTGGATATGAATTAAAAATTCTTTGAGGATATGTTAATTCGACTTCTTTAAAAAGATCTAATGTTTTAATTTTAGCTTGTTTCTTAGTTTTAATATCATCAGGTTTATGTTTTAGTATAACTTCTACAACCTGTTCTCCGCACTTCATAACAGGATTAAGCGAAGTCATTGGTTCTTGAAATATCATGCTAATATAATTACCACGATATTTATTTTTTTCTTTATCATTTAATTTTAATAAATCAATAGGTTGATTTAAATTTTTAAAAAACAATATTTCTCCACTAGTTATTTTAGCAGTAGGAGTAGGTAACAATCCCATAACTGACAAGCCTGTAACCGATTTTCCTGAGCCCGATTCACCTACCATAGCAACAATATAGCTTGTTGGTATTTCAAAACTTATATTTTTTAGTACTTTGTTAGCTGTTTTATTTTGTTGGGCAAAATCAATACTAAGATTATTTATTTTAAGTACAAGCTCATCATGACCATTCATAACTACTAAACTAAATATAAAATACTTTTTTAATGTTGAGGTACTTAAAATTTATCTCCAGTTTCTTTAATAATTAATCTATACCAATTTTCACCATAGCCAGGTTGAATAACTTTAGGATTTTTTTGATTTTCTACTTTTTCTTTAACATTCCCATCCATATATTTAACAAATATTTGTCGATATAAATTCTTAACAAAATTAACAGTATTATTACCTGTTTTTACTGAATATTCGGTTAAATATTTAATAGCCTTAGATGGTGATTTTTTATAAAGAGCCAAAGCTTTATTATCAATATTCTTAATTTCGTTAATATAAGACATTTCTATTTCATATTGAGCTTTTCTAGTTTCAGGAGTTATAAGGTTCCAACGAGTATAAGCAAAATTAGACAATTGATTAAAAGCCCAGAAAGCAGAGGTTTCACTAAATTCCATCATAGAGCCATTCCCTTCTGCATAGCTTTCAGGAACTTTTGTTATTCCACAATACATTGGAGAATATATTGTAAAATATGTATCATCTACACCAAACCAAAGGATTCCTCCTATAGGTGAAGGTAACCATTCTCTTGACTGAGCCACAAAAGAAAAGCCTGTTTGTTGTGTCGAAGTAGCTCTTTCATTAAAATAAGTAACACCATCTACTTCCCATTCTAAAGGTCTCCATCTAACACCGCATCCAAAAGGGCCAGCACCTACATCTTTTGTCATATCTAGTTCTGTTCCTTGATATATATCTCTCATAAGTTCCATTACATCGTGTACAGATAATTTTTTATCAGGTTTTACATA
>DAOTOD010000167.1:0-3907 GCA_035451165.1 Bacteroidales bacterium | reverse complement strand
TAACCCTCCTTTTATTTTTTAAGCAATAGGTATTAAAACACAACGGCATTTATTCCCACCTTCACAATTTGGATTTACAGGTGAAAATAAATTAATTCCTAAATTAGTCCATTCTTCTATAGTTTTTCTTAAGCCGTCTAATGGTTCACATTGATTGCAAATATTATCATCTAAAACAGCACTATACTCATAATATTTAATTATATCAGAATACTTTTCTATAACTTCACCCCGCCCATCTATTAAACCATTCGCTACTAACATTTTAATATCAGTTAAAAGCTTTTTATTGTTATCTTTATATTTATCAATCAAATAACTTTCATAATCGTCTATATTTGTAAGATTAATTAAGTCTTGTTTTATAGAATAAATATTTGTATCAGCATATTTTTCTATATATAACCCAACTATATCCTTATCGTCAATATCGTCAAACATTAATTTAAAACTTTTATTATTATCTTCTTTGTCTAAAACTTTATTTATTTCTTTTTCCATTAAAAGCCTGCCAACGTTTACACTTTCTTTATATATCTTATATATTTTATTTTTAATTTCATTCAAATCATTTTGAGTAATTTTTATACTTTCTAAATTTATATTTTTATTATTTAACTTATTTCCTATTTTTTTTAATTGTTCTAAAAACCATTGTTTAATATAAAACTCGGTTAAATCTTCATATTTAATAATATTATTTTTTATTGCTTCTAATTCAAAAATATTTTGAGCTTTTTTACTTAATTCAGTTTTATTTAATAAACTTAAATTGATATTATTACAATTACAAACATGTTTCTTATTTTCAAAAATTTCATTGTTTACATTATTTTCATTATTTTTATTATTTTCTTTAATTTCATTTATATCTATTTCAGGTAGCCCGAAAGCTTGCCTAAACCAAGCCTCATCCTCAGGTTTTAATTTTATTATATTTCCTAATTTTGCCACTTCAGTAGCAACCTCAGTTGCCTCCAATTCAGCTATCCTATAAATTTGTATAAAAAATTCCTCATTTGCAAATTTTGACAATGATAAAGCCTTTTTAAAAATATTATTAATATCGTTTTCAAACTGTGCTAATAATGAATTTATTTTATTAATATAAACTAAACGATGCTCCCTTGTATTAGCACGTCCACCATTTTGATTATCTATTCCAGCAAATAAAAATTGAGTAGTAGTATTATAAAAAATACAATGGTCATAGTATCTAATCATCTCAATATTGTTATTATTCTGTGTCAACGCTACAAAATCAATTTTACTTTTATCTAATATATAAACACCATACCCGTTTTTATTATTTCCTATATTAGCAAGCATATTTTCAAATGAATTTCTAATTTCATTATTAGCAAACAAATCAGAAGACAACCCACCTAAAACAGTCCCTGCCCCTCTTAATCTTAAACGTGAGTCCGCTTTTAAAAGATTTTTCTTTAATATATAATAAACTCGAATCGGTTTTAATAATGATTGCCCGAGCTTCTCTGAAAACTCTAAATTATAATTTGCAATAAAACAGTCATCTGCATTAATTACTACTTCTTTTAATCTTTTTTTATAATCATAACCTTTTAAAATTATTCTATAATCTTTTTCATTAATATACTCTAAATTATAAAATAAACTACTTTTAATTGCTTGTAATTTAGATAATTTATAACCATTGTTTTTATAATCATACTTATAAGCTTTTTCAAATATTACAAACCCATAATCTAACATATAAAAATAATTTTTAATAAATAAATTAAAATTAATATCTTCTAAAATACTATAAATATAATCAATCAATTCTTTATTGTCAGATAAAACATCAAATCTTAAAGAGTTTAAAGGAGTTTTTAAAACTTCTATTGAAGTATTAACAATAGGATCGTTGTCTTTCATTTCTTTATATAATTTTAACTCGTCTTGTAAACTATAATTGTCAAAATAATCAATTTCATAAATCATATTTTAACCCTTTGCATTTAATAATAAAATATAATAAATTAATAAAAAAAACAAATTTATATTTAAAAATATTTTTTAAAAAATATTACCATTTAATTAAATCGTCTATTTTCTTAAAAATAAAAGGATTAACTTGTTTTAATACTTCAATACCTTTTTCATATACACCAGTTAAAGCATCAGCCCCATCATCGTGTTTATTTGCTTTAATCAATTTTTTAAAATTAAGTATTTCATTAGCAAACTCTTTATATTTTAAATCCCAGTTTAAAGGAAATAAAATAAAATTTTGTACATTAGAAGCATTAGTTAATAAACGGCTTTCTTTATTTTCATTTTGATAAAAATCATTAATTAAACAAATGTTTTTTAATTTTTCTCTTAAGTTTTTAGCAAATAATCTCCCTGCACCATTACTTTCTATATCGCATTCAGTTATATTAAATTGTTTTATATTATTTATTATTAACTCTTCAGTAGTTTCAAAACTTTCTAATGTATAAATTACATCTAAAACATAAATAAAACCATCCTCACCAATACCATAACTAATTGCACAAAAAAAATCTTGTCCAGTATCTGCAACATCTATATACATACGCTTTTGTAATAATGAAGGTAAAATATTATAAGTTTTAAACCCTTTTTGATATAATAAACCAGTTAAAGGTTTCGGATTGCCTTGATAAAGACATTCAAATTTTTCATTATCTATCTCTTTTAATTCAATCAATCTTTCTAAACTATGCATTTCTTCCCATAAAGCAACACCAGGATCACGCTTGTCAAATTCGTTTTCTTTACTTTCTATATTTGAAATTGCTGGAATATTTAATTTTAAATAATATTTTTTATCTATATCACCATTTAATTGTTTTCTTTTTTTTAATTCAATAACAACGCCCTTTTTTTCTAAATAACCTATTAAATCGTCTTGATGCCACCTAGTAAAAATAAAAATTTGCCTTCCTTCATTATTAAGCCTTGTATTTGCTACAGTTTTAAACCAGTCTATAATATTTTCACGTATAACCGGAGAATTCGCTTCCATATAATCTTTATAAAGGTCATCCATAATCAAAACATCTATTTTATTGCCAGTTAAAGCCCCGCCTCTTCCTATGCATTTTATACTACCTTTATAATTAACAATTTCAAATTCTTCCTGTGTCTGTATAAATTTTTTATCTTTTCTATTAATTTGTCCGCTTAATTTAATATTATCAAATAAAAGCCTTATTTCATTAGACATTAAAAGCCTTTGTATTTCTAAACTGAATTTCCTAGCTGCCATAAAACTATATGAAACAATAGCAATTTTTAAATTTGGATTTTGACAAATTAAAAAAGCCGGTAAATAAATAGATGTTAATAAACTTTTCCCATGCTGTGGAGGAATGGAAATCATTAATTTTTTAATTTTATTATCTATAAACGCTTGATAAATATCAATTAAACTTTTATGGAAATCTTTAAAAATATATTGATTGTTTATATACTTTATAAAATAATAAAATTGGCGCCTTGCTAACTCTCTAAAAATTAACTCTTTAATAATAGGATTATCTTTAATATTATTCTTGCTTTTTAGTTTCATATAATTTAATTAATTCTTTATCACTTAATTTTTTAAAATCATTATCTAAATTATTATTTAAATTAATATCAAATATATATTTATTTAAACCTAATAATTCTATTTTTAATTCTTATAAATTTTTTTGGTATTATTTATTTAACATATCTTGAAAATAAAAAATATAAAACAACTGAATGGCGTAATTATTATTCCATGCTTTCTTATATCAAAAAAAACTGTTCTAATAATGAAGTAATAATGACACGAAAACCAACATTAGCTTATTTTTTAGCAGATAAAAAAACAATTGGTTATCCATTAACAAATGATTTTAATCAATACTTAAATGCAATACAAAAAAAT
>DAOTOD010000166.1:0-3919 GCA_035451165.1 Bacteroidales bacterium | reverse complement strand
AAATAACAGGTCCTTTTAATTCATATGATATTAACACTTCTATCAACCTTTCTAAAAAATGGTCATGGTATCAACAATTTTCATATTTTAAAGTTAATAGCTATCAACAACTCTATTTTGACAATACCATAAAGCATGAAAATGATTTTTATTTATTCGAGAAACATTATTATACAGGATTTAATCACTGGATAAAAAACAAATCATTATGCTTTTTTACACATCTATTTTTATTAAATGCTAATAAATTTAAATATAACTACTTAAATGCCGAATTTGCTCCTCTACCCTTCCCTCCTACTACTTTTAATTATAATATTAATCTTATTAATTATCGTCTATTTAACTATGTTTTAGGTATTGGAAGGAAACACTATTTATCAAACTCTATTTTCAGTTATACGCTTAATTTCGCCAAAATAATCAATAATAATGTTATTACAGGAGGATTAGAGTATTCCTACCGTTTTAATAACCAATTATTCTATGAAAAAATTACTGCCTTAGCTTCAGCTAATATAAGTCATAAGTCACTTAATGCTTACATAGAACAAGATTTAGGAATATTTTTTTCGAAAAAAATAGAATTAAATATAGTTTTTGATGTTGGTAAAATACAAAATATTACAAATTTTTATGGTAATATCGTTTACAATACTCCTTATACAATTAATACTAAAATTTTTCCACAAATCATTATTTCTATTAATAGAAATTTATTTATAAATGCTGCATATATTTACCAAAATAACTCATTTACAAATACATTCGTTGGATTTGATGGATATGATAGCCAAGGTTTTGCTAAATTTTCAAATTATTACAAAAAATATAAATTTAATAATCAAATAATTTCAGGAGGAATATTATGGAAATTTTAAAAAAAATTTCATTATTGATAGTTGCTTTCACTATCAGTATTAACTTAAGTGCACAAAAAACTCAAGAAAAATTACAAGAAGCTTTTAAAAACAGTTATTCATACGAAAGTCGAGGTGATTATGTAAATGCTATAAAACAAATAAAAAATATTTATGATGATAATTCTTATGATGTTAATTTACGATTAGGTTGGCTAAATTATATCGCTGGAAATTTTACTGAATCAATAAGCTATTACGAAAAAGCACTTAAACTAATGCCTATGAGTGAAGAAGCAAGAATGGGGTACGTACTTCCAGCATCAGCATTAGGCAACTGGGACGCAGTACTTAATAAATACCTTGAAATATTAAAAACAAATCCTTATAATACTTTAGTTCTTTATAGAGTTGGACTTATCTATTACGGCAAAGAACAATATTCACAAGCATACAGCTATTTTGAAAAAGTAGTCAATTTATATCCTTTTTCTTACGATGGACTATTAATGTTTGCTTGGACAAATTTAAAACTTGGTAAAAATCGCGAAGCAAAAGCACTTTTTAATAAAGTACTATTATTATCGCCCGATGATACTTCAGCTAAAGAAGGACTTCAATCAATAAAATAGTTATTATAATCATTACTTTGTTTTCTGCTTACAAAACAAACTCCCATAGTTTTATTTCTAAATTACTCAAAAAGTTTACTTACTTAATAAGCATAATAAGATTTATGATTGAATTATTTAGCTTAATATGCTCCCCATTATATAAGTTTGGTTCATAAATAATCAAACTATGAACAAAATGGGCACAATTATTTTAAGTACAATTATTATAACAGTCAGTTTCACAGCTATTTATAATATATATAATAAAAACAATAAAATTTATAATTGGTCAAATATAAAGGCATATAAAAATAAACTTGCAAATAGTTGGGAATTACATAAAATATTTAATGGTAAAGCTTGGGAATCTGTTGAAGGTAAAGAATGGCTATTAGAATTAACTCTTTCAGGAGATAGTTATTCAGTTACTTATAATGTTTTAGGCGAGCCAGAAGCTCAAATAGGTAAATGGGATATTTTAAATAATGGTACAGTACTTCAAATAAACAATTATTTTTTACTATCTAAACCTGTTTTTATTTCAACATGGTATAAAATCATAAAATTATCTAATGAAGAGTTACTAGTTGAATCAGCTTTTGATGATAAAGAACAATTCTATTTTAAAGCAGCAAAAAATTAATTTATTTTAAGTTATAAAAAAATATGTTTATAAAAACAGCTTATAAACTTCAACTTTAATGATAGAAAAACATCAATATTCCTTTAATTATAATATGATATGTAATTGGATATAAAAACTTTATTTAGTAATTGATTAAAGGATGCCCTGACACATATCTTTGCCATTTTTCTATTACTGTCAACATATCATCAGGTAATGGTGCTTCAAAAGTCATGTAATTAGCAGTAGTTGGATGTAAAAAACCAAGTATACGAGCATGTAAAGCCTGGCGAGGTAATACAGTAAAACAGTTTTCAATAAATTGCTTATATTTACTCGAAATTGTTCCTTTTAATATTTTATTTCCACCATAAGTAACATCATTAAATAAAGGGTGCCCTATATATGCCATATGGGCTCGTATTTGGTGTGTTCTTCCAGTTTCTAACTTACAAGCTAATAATGTTACATATCCAAATCTTTCAAGTACTTTATAGTGAGTTATAGCATGTTTCCCTCTATTTTCTTCACATACGGCCATAACTCTCCTGTCTTTATGGCTTCTACCTAAATTACCTTTAATTGTACCTTCATTATCATTTAAATTTCCCCATACTAATGCCAAGTACTCACGTTCTATAGTATGTTCAAAAAACTGACGTGCTAATATTGCTTGTGCTATTTCTGTTTTAGCTAAAACTATGAGTCCTGATGTGTCTTTATCTATTCTATGTATTAAAAATGCTCCCCAACCATTATTATCAATCTTTGAATCTTTCAAATGCCATGCTACAGCATTAACAAGTGTACCTGTATAATTAGCATAAGCAAGATGCACTACCATTCCAGCTTTTTTATTAATAACTATTATGTCATTATCCTCGTAAATTATATCTATAGGAATATTTTCAGGAATAATTTCTGCATCGCGAGGAGGGAAAGACAACAATACAGAAATAACATCATTAGGTTTAACTTTATAATTAGGCTTTACACTTTTAGAATTTACTTTAATGTTTCCAACACGTGCTGCAATTTGAATCTTATTACGGCTAACATTAGGTAGTTTAAATGATAAAAATTTGTCGATACGTAATGAACTTTGTTTAGGATCAACTATAAATCTATAATGTTCGTATAATTCTTTTTCATTTTCCCCATTAGCTTCATTTTTTTGAAACAAATCTTTATCAATCATTATATATATAATATATATAGTTTACTCAACAACAAATTTACCTGTTACAATATTTTTATTATCGTACAAACTAATTATATAAAGTCCTGAAGGTAAATTAGACACATTAATCTTATTAGAATATTTTGTTGTCGTGATTAATCTTCCTGTTATTGAAAAGATGTTTATTATAGCCTTATCATAATTTACATTCGATATGGTATTTATGTTTAATATTCCTCCATTAACAGGGTTAGGGAATAATATTAATTGATTGTTATCATTTGTATTATATTGAAAATCATAAACATTAGCATAATAAATTTTATTACCCAGAATTGGTCTCATCATCAAAGAGCCTTTATACATAGTATTGTACCAATTACCATCGACATTATAAAACATGTTATAATCGCCCCTTGTATTACGGTCAAATCCAATATTAAGATTATTCGCATTTGTTTGTTCAAATCCTATATAAAAAGTTCCTGTAAGTATAATCTCGTCATTAATAAAGTAAGTATGAAAATTATTAAAGCCTTCAGTGAATACTGGTTTAATTAAGGGGCTTTCATAAATAACATTTTCTGGGTTTATGCTACTCCAAACTTTTAGTTTAAAATATTGTGCATTAGAATTATCA
>DAOTOD010000165.1:0-3999 GCA_035451165.1 Bacteroidales bacterium | reverse complement strand
TGATACACCAGGCCACGTTGATTTTTCCTATGAAGTATCTAGAGCAATTGCTGCTTGCGAAGGAGCATTACTAGTAGTTGATGCTACTCAAGGAGTCCAAGCCCAAACTATCTCTAATTTATATTTAGCACTAGAACATAATCTACAAATAATACCTATCATAAATAAAATTGATATGGATAATGCAATGCCTGAAGAAGTATCAGACCAAATTATTGAACTCTTAGGTTGTTCTAACGACGAAATAATCTTAGTAAGTGCTAAAACAGGTTATGGGGTAGATAAAGTGCTTGAAGCTATTATCAAAAAAATACCTCCTCCTAAGGGAGATATAAACTTACCTTTGCAAGCACTAATATTTGATTCTGTATTTAATCCTTTTCGCGGTGTGATAGCATATTTTAGAATTTTTAATGGAAAAATTACAAAAAATGATTTTGTAAAATTTGTTGCTACTGGGAAAGAATATCACGCCGATGAAATAGGATTCTTAAAATTAAAATTAGAACCTGCCGAAACGCTTTCAACCGGAGAAGTAGGCTATATAATATCCGGCATTAAACAAGCAAAAGAAATAAAAGTAGGCGATACCATAACACATGTAGAAAATCCTTGTGAAAAAGGTATAGCCGGATTTAAAGATGTTAAACCAATGGTGTTTGCAGGAATTTATCCTATTGATCCTGAAGACTATGAAGATCTTAGAGCTTCGCTCGAAAAACTACAGCTTAACGACGCTTCTCTATCATGGGAACCTGAATCTTCAGCAGCATTAGGCTTTGGTTTTCGATGCGGCTTTCTTGGATTACTACATATGGAAATTACTCAAGAACGCCTCGACCGCGAATTTAATATGGATGTCATTACTACTGTCCCTAACGTAATGTACAAAGTATATGATACTAAAGGAAATATCATCGAAGTCCACAACCCATCAGGGATGCCAAGCCCTAATCATGTTAATTATGTCGAAGAACCTTATATTACAGCACAAATTATTACTAAAACAGAATACATAGGAAATATAATGAAACTAGTTATAGACAAAAGAGGTACCCTTAAAAATCAAGTTTATCTTACTAGCGAAAGAGTTGAACTTTCTTGCGAAATGCCTTTAGCAGAAATCGTTTTCGATTTCTACGATAAACTCAAAAGTATTTCAAGAGGATATGCTTCTTTCGACTACTACCAATCTGGTTTTAAAAAAGCTGACCTTGTGAGATTAGATATACTCCTCAATGGCGAAATGGTTGATGCCCTTAGTACTTTAATACATAGAAATAATGCTTATGAATTTGGTAGAAAAATTTGTGTAAAACTTAAAGATCTTATACCTAGACAACAATTCGAAATAGCTATTCAAGCTGCTATAGGCTCAAAAATTATTGCTCGTGAAACTATAAAACCTCTTCGTAAAGATGTTACCGCTAAATGTTATGGAGGAGATATAACTAGAAAACGAAAGCTACTTGAAAAACAAAAAAAAGGTAAAAAAAGAATGAGACAAATTGGTAATGTTGAAGTTCCTCAGTCTGCTTTTTTAGCTGTATTAAAATTAGAATAAAAAATGAACTTTAAAAATTCAATATTAAATTTGTAATCTTTTTTAATCTAATTTTATATATACTTTTAGTGTTTTTTTATTAAAAATTTTAAATATATGTCAGGACATAATAAATGGTCAACAATTAAAAGAAAAAAAGGAGCTCTTGATGCTAAACGCTCTAAAATTTTTTCAAAAATAATCAAAGAAATATCAATAGCTGTTAAAGAAGGTGGCCCCGACCCTGATGGCAACCCCCGTTTAAGACTTGCTATAGCTAATGCTAAAGGCGCTAATATGCCTAAAGATAATATTATTAGAGCAATAAATAAAGCTAATGACAAAGATGCAGCTAATTTTACAGAAGTAACTTATGAAGGATATGCACCAAATGGAATAGCTATTTTTATAGAATGTACTACAGACAATATCCAACGTACAGTATCTAATATAAGAGCTTATTTTAATAAATATGGCGGTAGCTTAGGCACAAACGGCTCTCTTAGCTTTTTGTTTGATCGTAAAGGGATTTTTTTAATACCTAAAAAAAATATTAATATTCCTCAAGAAGATTTTGAAATACAAGTTATCGATGCAGGAGCTGAAGATATTATAGACGAAGACGATTTTATTACAGTTGTTACTAACTGGGAAGATTTCGGCCCTATGATAAAAAAACTTGAAGAAATGAAAATTGAACCCGAAAACGCTACCTTGCAAAGAATACCTAAAGAAAAAGTTACTTTAGATAAAGAAGCTGCCTTAAAAGTCCTCAAATTAATCGATGCTTTCGAAGAAGATGATGATGTCCAAAACGTTTATCATAATCTCGAAATTACAGACGAATTAATGTCTGAAATACACAGTTAATTTATTGAGTATGATAAATCATTAAAAAACGATTATGAGTAAAATTATTACTATTTCTGAAGCAGCTTCAATAGCTATACATGCTATGGTTATAATAGCGTCTGCTAATGAACCAATAAAAGTAAACCAATTATCTGACCTGACAGGGGCTTCTAAAAATCATTTAGCCAAAGTTATGAACATACTTTCAAAATGTAATATGGTTAAATCTACTCGAGGCCCGTCAGGAGGATTTAGTTTAAATAAACCCGCTAACACAATTTCGTTGCTCAATATATATGAATGCATAGAAGGGCCCATCATATACGAAGGGTGCCCCTTAAATAGACCTTTTTGTCCTTTCGATAAATGTCTTTTGGATGGTGCTATAAAAAGACTTAGTGATGAGCTAAAAAGTTTCTTATCTAATCAATATCTTAATTTATATTTGAAATAATATTTCAATTTTAATATTCCTAAATAAATTTTATTTATTGTAATTCAATAAGATAGGTATTATTTTCACCAAAGGTATTGACAAAGTATAAAAAATATTGTATTTTTGTATTTAAATACTTAAATATTTATTTATAATAAAATGAATAGTATAATAAATTTATCAATATCAGCTTCTATTGCCATTCATAGTATGATTATTATCTTAAAAAGTAAGTCTACTGTTAATGCAAAATATATAACAGATATTACAGGATTTTCACAAAATCATATTTCTAAAGTGCTTAACATATTGGTAAAACACCAATATTTAAAATCGATGCGAGGTCCTCATGGTGGCTTTATAATACATCCCGATAAAAGAGATATATCTCTACTCGAAATTTATCAAATTATAGAGGGCAATATAGAATATAACAATTGTAACTTATCTCAACAATGTCATTTTTCGGAATGCATCTTTGAAGGATTAATGAAGCAAATTACATATGAATTTAAAAATTATTTATCTAATAAAAAAATCAATAATGATTTTAAATTAAATATTTAATAAAAATAACTTATATAAATAAAAAATAAAATTAATTATTAACCTAAAAAATTAAAATTATGAGCATGTTTTGTTTTCAATGTCAAGAAACAGCCAAAGGTACAGGCTGTACAATTAAAGGAGTTTGCGGAAAAACCGATGATGTAGCCCGCCTTCAGGATTTACTAATCTATTTTACAAAAGGCTTATCTGGATATACTGTACAAGCACGAGAACAGGGTATCGAAAATGATGAGATAAATCATTTTATTATGGAAAGCCTTTTTATGACTATTACAAATGTTAACTTCGACAAAAAAAGATTTATTAATCAACTTCATAAAGGGATGGAATTAAAACGAAAGTTTTTGCTTGAACTTGAAAATAAAAAAATCACAATCGATGAAAAAAAATTACCCGAGGCCTCTTTTTGGATAGCTTATACCCAATCAGAATATGAACGAAAAGCAAATAATATAGGAATTTTACAAACTACTAATGAAGACATTCGATCACTTAGAGAACTTTTAACTTACGGTATTAAAGGAATGGCTGCCTATGCTGAATATGCTTTAAACTTAGGCTATCAAAATAATGAAATATTTGCTTTTATGCAAAAAGG
>DAOTOD010000164.1:0-4004 GCA_035451165.1 Bacteroidales bacterium | reverse complement strand
AAAAGCACGACTTACTACAAATTTTTGAGGTAGTGTTTTTTCGGCGTCAATTTTAGCTTCTTCGTATTTATTTTTTATTGTAATAAGCTGTTTATTATATAGTTCTAATGCATCTCTTATAGATATATATGCAGTGCCGTATTTAGCAAGTAAATTAAGTTTTTCGGCTATTATTTTAGCTGCTTGTGTATTGTTTTTTGTGATGGCTATTGCATATTGTTCGTTTAAAACTTCAGCTTGAGACTCATAGTCTAAAATACCCATCTGTCTTAATATAGTGATAGAATCTTGTAATTCTTGTATTTCTTTTTTTAATTTATTATACTCATTTTCAACAATTTCGAGCCCTTTAATAGCCCTTTCTTGTTGCATTTTATTTTTTATACTATCAAATTGGTCCGCTATTTCATTAGCAATATCAGAAGCTAATTGAGGATCTTTATCCATCACATTTATTTCTACTGCCATATATTCGATTCGTTTAAAAGTTATATTTTTATCATATTCTTTATATAAACGTGTAAACTTATATTTAGCATTTTCTGGTATTCCATAATGTTTTATTAAGTTATATTTTTCAATAATTTTTGTTCTAATAGCATTAGAATTTAATATTTGCAACATTTGTTCTGTTTTTTCTTCACTGCCAAATTCTAAAATGTCTTCTTTTGCTCCAAAATTATCAGCAAGTAAAGCTTTTGAAATAGAGTTTGTTGATGTGGGTAATAAAATAACACTTGCTTTATATTTGGGTGTTATAAATATTGGCATTGAAAAAATAATAGAAGCTAAGCAGGCTATTGCTGCAATAATAATTAAATGTTTACGCCACTTATAAATAAAAATTAAAAAATTAATAGAATTAAAGTTATTTACTTCTGAATTTTGGATGTTCATAATATTTTATATGTTTTAAGTAATTTAGCAAAATTAAAAAATATTTAAGTTAATAACTATTATTCTTTTTTTATAATGTTAAATAAGGCTTTTATATTTACAAGCCGTATTATAAAGGCAAATAATAACGCAGTTATTATAAATAAAATAATACTTTTTATCCAAGATATATTAATTAAACTGTATATATAAGCTGTTAGTACCACAAGCATAGTATAAATTAATATTTTGCTAATATATGTTTTATTAGTTCTAAATTTAAAAATTTTAGTAGCTATTAATACTTGTATTGAAGCGCTTATAAATTGTGTTAATACACTTACTAAAGCTGCACCTGTTGCCATAAATTTAGGTATTAATAATAGATTTAAAGTAATATTAAAAACCATTCCTGCTGCAGCAACTAAATTTAATTGTTTTAAATTTCCATTAGCTGTTAGTAAAGTTCCAAAAATGTAAGTAGTAGATATAGGAATGAAACCAAACATTAAAATACTAAATATTATACTGCTTTGTTGTATACGATTATTGAATATAATAAGTGTTTCGTCGTAATGTTTGGGATAAAGTATTTCCATAATATTTCTGCTATAAAAACATGAACAACTAGCTATTGTAATTGATAATATAAATAATAAAGTAAATGATAGTTTTGCAAGATTTTCTACATCATCTTTAAATTTAATCATACGTGAAAATAAAGGTAATAATATAACAGAAAATAAGTAAGCTATCATATTGGTAGCATCTAATAAACGATATGCTGATGCGTATATGCCAGCTTGTTCATAACCGTTCCGTCCCGAGATTATCCTTTCAATCATAACAGAATCAATTCTATTATAAAAAGTCATAAGTAATACAAGTATTGCAAAAGGAAAACTTTGTTTTATAATCATTATAAAAAATGGCATATCCCATTGTAATCTGATAAATTTAGCTTTATATATTACTATTATCAATGCAATAATTGCTGTTATTAAATATGCTGCTGTTTGGGTATAAACAAAAATATCGATAGTAAATGGACGATGGGTAATATTTCCCCAAAGTAATAAACTACAGAAAATTATCATTATTACTCTATCTAATACTGATATAATACTGTCTGTTTTAAATAAATGTAAACCTGATATATTAGATCTTAAATATAATATCAAAGAAATTAAAAATTGATTAAAAGCAAGTATAATTAGTAGCCTCATTTGATGTTCATCATAGCCTATTATTAATCCTGTTAATAAGGTTATTAATATATATATAAATGAAAGTAAAAATTTTAAAGTTAAAATTTTAGAAAAGTGTTTATTAAGTAAATGATAGTTTTGTGCTATATTACGATTATTGAAGTTAGTAATACCTAAATCTAGTAAAATATTAAATAAAAACGAAAAATTAAAAATAGCAAAATAAAATCCATAATCTCCTGCACCTACTATATTTTGCACACTTCTGTCTATACCTAATATCCAAAAAGGTTTAATTAAAAGATTTAGAGATAATAATATTATAAGGTTAGTTATGAATTTGCGTTTCATTTTATTCTGGTATAAAGAAGAAATTTTGTGTCTTGTCGATATCCTTATTATAATTTTTTAACTTTTTGTTTATTAATACTTTAGCTTTATATCCTAATTCTTGCAATAATGCTAAACTATTATCTTTGTTTTTATTATTCCATAATTCGGCATAAATAACTGGATGATGTTTTTGTATTAATTCTTTTCCACCTAATAAAACAAAATATTCAAAATTTTCTACATCTATCTTAATACCTGTAATAGGCAATTTTACATTGATTAGTTCTTCTAAGCTATCTAAACGTTTAATAGGTACAGTGTATTTGATTCCTCCATTATCATTTGGATAATAATTATTTTCTTGTTTTACATAGCTTAATCCTTGCATCTTTACATTACTTATGATAGGTAAAATCATTTCTGTTTCACCATCGTAGTTGCCTAATGCAAATTCAAATATTTTTACGTTTGGCAATTTATAATACTTAATTATTTTTTTTAATACTTTTATATTAGTTGGTACTGGTTCAAAAGCAAATATTTTACTTTCAGGTAATTTTTTACTTAAATATACTGACATTACACCTATATTTGCTCCAATATCTAAAATAATTCCTTTTTTTGGTAGTAATTTTAAAAAATAAAGAAAATCTTTCTCTTTTTTATTCCATTTTAATGTTAGTATTATATATATTGCAAATACGTACAGATAATTATGATAGCCTAATAATTTTTGTAATATTTTTTTTATAAATAATTTCATCTAATAGTTAAAGTGGTTTTATAATAATAATATAATTAAAAAGATAAATTTACGGCAAAGTTATTAGAATTTATTTAATTACTTGTTTTATAAATAATTTTTGATTTGTTTTAATTAATTTTACGGCATTAATATTATAACACGTATGAAAATAGCTGTTAATACACGACTTTTAATAAAGAATAAACTTGATGGCATAGGTTGTTTTACTTTTGAAACCTTTACGCGTATTACTGCTCAACATCCTGAACATGAATTTATTTATTTGTTTGATCGCCCTTACGACAAGTCTTTTATTACTTCATCTAATATTATTCCTGTAGTTTTAAAGCCTCAGGCACGTCATCCTTTTCTTTTTGTTATATGGTTTGAATATGCTGTTAAGCAAGCACTTAAAAAATATAAAGCTGATTTATTTATTTCTCCTGATGGTTATACCTCTCTTTCTACTAAAACTAAGACACTTCTGGTTATACACGATTTAAATTTTGAACATTATCCAGAGTATTTACCATGGTTAGTTAGGCATTATTATAAGTATTTTTTTCCTCGATTTGCACGTAAGGCGGATCATATTGCTACAGTATCTGAATTTTCAAAAGCTGATATTATTAAGCAATATAATATTTCATCTGATAAAATTGATGTAATATACAATGGAGCTAATGATGGGTTTAAACCACTAGAACATACTCTTATAACAAAGGTGCGTGAAAAATATACTAATGGAAGACCTTATTTTCTTTTTGTTGGAGCTTTGCATCCGAGAAAAAATATAGTTAATTTACTTAAATCATATGATTTCTTTAGTGTATCTACTCATT
>DAOTOD010000163.1:0-4006 GCA_035451165.1 Bacteroidales bacterium | reverse complement strand
TACTAAGTAACCAAAACTAAATATAAGAGAGCTAACATTCATTTTAAATACTAGCTTTGCTTTATTAGCAAGAACGTTTCCGAATGGAATAATCCTAGAAGTAAATACTTCGTCCCATAATCTTAGAGCCGAAAACATAAAATCGTATAATCCTCCTATTAACCCACTGATAATTAAAATTCCTGCTTGTTTACCTCCTTTTTCTCCTGTAATAAGTATTTCTGTGGTGGCAGTAGCTTCAGGAAAGGGGAATTTCCCATGCATATCTTTTACAAAATATTTTCTAAAAGGGATAAGAAAAAGGATGCCTAAAAAACCACCTAAAAGAGAAGAAAAAAATATTTGCCAAAAACTTACTTGTATTTCAGGATATTTAACCTGTAAAATATATAAAGCAGGGATGGTAAATATTGCTCCGGCTACAATTACTCCGGAGCTAGCACCTATTGATTGAATAATAATATTTTGACCTAAAGCATCTTTTCGTTTAGCTGCTGCTGATGCACCGACAGCAATAATAGATATAGGTATGGCTGCTTCAAAAACTTGTCCTATTTTAAGTCCTGCATAAGCTGCTGCAGCTGAAAATATAATAGCCATTAATAGCCCCATGCCTACAGACCATAGAGTAACTTCTGGAAAAATTTTGTTTGCAGGCATAACAGGTTTATACTCTTCGCCTTCTTTGAGTTCTCGGTAAGCATTTTCT
This sequence comes from Bacteroidales bacterium, assembly GCA_035451165.1. Classification (GTDB taxonomy): domain Bacteria; phylum Bacteroidota; class Bacteroidia; order Bacteroidales; family JAKIYJ01; genus JAKIYJ01. The sequence continues at coordinate 3,297 of DAOTOD010000163.1, read as the reverse complement.
GGTAGTTCTTTACTTTTGTTATGATTACTTTCCATAAGTTAATAAATTAAGGTATTACAATAGGGAAATTATAATTAAATTCTATTTTATGTAAAGGTTCCATAATATGGGATAAAAAATCATAATAAGCTGGAGTAAAAGTAAATTCGTTAATATTATAGTATTCTTCAGGCAAAGAACGATTTCCTATTTGACCCATATCAATAGATGAAGTATTATATTCTTCTAATTCACCTATTTTTACTATGTTAGTTAATACAGCCATTCTTCCGTAATCTTCACGTATTAGTAGATCAGCTACTTTGTCAGCTAAAGCTGATGTTAACCTACGGTCGTAGGCTCTGCATTCACCCGAGCGGGCATAATATCCTGTTATTTGAGCACGAGCTTCAATGCCTAATTTATTAGTAATATCAGAAGCTATGCGACCACTGATACCGCCAAAACGAGGATGCCCATATTCATCTACTTCAGAGCTAGCATAAACCATTTCTATTTGCCGCGTTTCATCATTGTACCAGCGTACTCCTTCAGCTACTGCAATGACAAGAGATTTTTTGGGAGAGCGCATATATTTTTCTTTCACTAATTCGAAGAAAAAATTTTTTCTATGTTCAGTAATTTCAAATTCAGGGATTAGAGATATTTCAGCTCCCCCATAATAAGCTCCTCCTGTAAGCCAGCCTGCATCTCTTCCCATTATTTCTAAGACCATAATCCTTGAGTGTGATTCGGCTGTAGTTCTTATACGATTAGCAAATTCTGCTATTCCTTGAACTGCTGAAGGGAAGCCCGGGCATAATACAGCTTCTATTTGTTTGTCCTGATAATTATGAATTGTCCTTGTACGTAAATCATTATCGATAGTTTTAGGGAAACCGATAACAGGAATTCCTTCAGTTTCATATAATTTTTTAGCAGCTCCGTTAGTATCATCGCCACCTATAGTTACAAGTACATCTATTTTGTATTTGCGAATATTTTCCATTATCACGGAGACACGAGATTCAGGATGTTTTTTAGTAGGGAAAGGATTTGTTCTACTTGATTTAAGAGCTGAGCCGCCATAACGCCCATCATAAGGCTGATGTGAAAGATCAACAATATCACCATTACCCAATAGCCCTTTCCACCCGTGCCTTATGCCATAAACTTTATATCCAAGCATAGAAGCTCTGTTTCTTATGTATTCAATACTTGAATTAACTGCAGGAGTGTCGCCTCCACCTGATAATATCCCTAAAATTTTTCCTTTAAACAATTTATGTTCTTGTTTCATGATTATATTTTTTGATATTTAGTATTGTACAAAAATCATAAAATATTTAAGAAAAAAAAATAATTAAGAACAAATATTTAATTAAGCATCTTTTTTCTCTAATAATACATTAGCATAAGCACAAATTCCTTTTCTTTCTCCTATATAACCTAGTTTTTCAGTTGTAGTAGCTTTTATGGATATGCAATCTTTTTCAATGCTCATAATTTCCGATAATATTTTTTTCATATTATCTATGTATTTAGAAATTTTAGGGGCTTCCAGACATACGGTTGAATCAACATTAATAATTTTGTAACCTTTATTATTAATTAAGGAGATAACTTTTGAAAGTAAAATTGTACTTTGAATCCCTTTAAATTCTGTTGAAGTATCGGGGAAATGATAACCTATATCTTTTAGGGCAAGTGCACCTAATAAAGCATCACATATTGCATGAATAAGAACATCGGCATCGGAATGGCCTATTGCTCCTTTGTCGCTGTCAATTAATACACCACCAATCCAAAGAGGATATCCTTCTTTTAATTCGTGTACATCAAAGCCGAAACCAATACGTGGCATAAATAGTTTTGACTGGTGTTGTTTATAAGATTTTATTTAATTATTAACTAATCAGTTTTTTTATTTTGTTCACGAAAAGCATCAAGGTCGAATAGTAAAGTAAATCTTAAAGTATTTTCCAGAGGATTTCGTTGTTCAAAAGGTATTAGATATGCAAAGTCTAATCCGAAAATATTATATTTCAAACCTGCGCCTAAGGTAACGTATTCACGATTACCTTTGGTAGGGTGCTCATGAAAATAACCTGCTCTAATAGCAAATTGTTTATCATACCAGTATTCAACACCTAAAGCATAAGTAAATTCTCTTATTTCTTCTTTGAAACCATTAGGAGCATCATAAAATGATTGTAGCATGCCTGAAACTACACCCACTTTAGGGTCTTTACCTTTATATATAACTAATTTACCTTCGGAATTTTTAACAGGATTACCGGCAGAATCTAGTTCATAAATAGGAGGTGTAGGGACTAAAAGCTTATTTAAGTCAAACATAAATTCAAGAGAATTATACTTATCTAGCTGTATAAAAAAAGAAGGTCCTAATTTTAAATTCATAGGTATAAAATCTCTATCAGTTGTTGAAGTATAAGATATTTTAGCACCTAAGTTAGAAATATTAATTCCTCCTGCTATAACTGCATTTTTTTTGTTTATTTCTAATGGTTTACGGTAATATACAGAAACATCAGTTGCTACTGATTGTCCTGGGTGTGATTCGGCTCCATTAACGTGAATTCCTCCTGTCAAATTAGAATAAATATATCTTAAAGATACTGCACCTGAAATATTTTCACCTAATTTCCTAGAGTAAGCAAAATCAACAGCAAATTCATTAGGTTTAAATTGAGTAATTTCTTGACCTATTATATCGGTAAAAATAATATCGCCTAAAGAAAAATAACGTAAGCTAGCAGCAAGTGCTTGTTTATCACCAACTTTTTTATAAGCGGATAAATATCCCATGTTTATATCATTGACTAATGCTCTAAGCCAAGGAACATAAGATATCGATATCCCTACATCTTTTTCTATGAATGAATATTTAGCAGGATTCCAGTGCATAGAATTAGCATCGGGAGTAGAAGCAACGCCAACATCGCCCATACTTCCTGCACGTGCATCAGGGGCAATCATTAAAAAAGGTACAGCAGTAGTAATTGTATTTACTTGATCTTGTCCAAGTAGTTCACTAGTAGTATGATAATTTTGAGAAAAGCTTAGATTAATTAAAATAAGAGTAGCATACAAAAACAAATTTAATTTTTTAAAGATATCTATCATTTTAAATGATTTAAAAAATAGTAAAAATAATTTTTTGTAATAAATGCAAATATAACGTTTTTATAAAAATAATATTATATGTAATTTTTCATTGAAATTAAATTAATTATTTAATCAAAATTAATTTACCTGTTTCTTGCTGAGATTTACCTTCTTTATTTTTAACAGTTA
>DAOTOD010000162.1:0-4008 GCA_035451165.1 Bacteroidales bacterium | reverse complement strand
GATATTGCCGAAACACTATCTAACTTAACAGGCAAATGGATAAAGAAAATTAGTGATGTCGACGTAGAATTTGAAGATGGGACAAAGATAAATACTAAAGACTTAGATTATAAATTAATTAAACCCTTAATTTGGTGGGAGTAATATGAGTAAACTTTATCTTCAAAACATAGTAGAGAGTATTCAATGGAATAATTTGCTATATGAATGGCTGGATTTTGACTTTGCTAAATTTTCTGAAAATAAAACTTTATATGATTATCAACAGCAATCACTTAAAAATGCTTCAAAGGCATTATATAAATATTATATTGACTTGCTGGGCAATAAAGAGCAATTTTTTGAACTTTATAAAAATAATGGGCTTACTGAAAAAGTAGATCTGGATTTAAAAAACAATAGCAAAATTAAAAAAATATTTCAAGAGTTTGATAAAAATTTTAATATTCAAGATGATAGAATCGAAGGTTATCATTTTATAAACAGAATGAGCTTCTGGATGGCTACAGGAAGTGGTAAGACTTTAATTGTAGTTAAACTTATCGAACTACTTCAAAGCTTAATGAGTAAGAAATTAATACCACAAAAAGATATACTGTTTTTAACTTATAGAGAAGATTTGCTGGAACAGTTTAAAAATCACATTGAAGAATTTAATAAATCAAATAATACATTTTTTATCAATCTTTATGACTTAAAAAGCTATGACAGTGTCAAAAGAGAAAATAAACTCATATTTGGTAATGCAATAGATATCTTTTATTACAGAAGTGATTTAATATCCGATGAACAGAAAGATAAAATTATAGATTTTAGAAATTATGATAGCAATGGGAATTGGTATATTCTTCTTGATGAGGCACATAAAGGAGATCGTGAAGATAGCAAACGACAACAATTTTATTCTATACTTTCAAGAAATGGATTTTTATTTAATTTTTCTGCAACGTTTACTAACCCAATTGATTTCGTAACTTGTGCTTATAATTTCAATCTCGAAAAATTTATTCAACAAGGTTACGGTAAACAAATCTATGTATTGCAAAGTGATATATCAAATTTAAATAAAAAAGAAGAGTTTACTGAAATACAAAAGCAAATTATTATTCTTAAAATTTTACTCCTTTACACATACATAAATGAACAAAAGAAAATAATAGGCGATAAATTTTATCATAAACCCTTACTACTTACATTAGTAAACTCTGTAAATACAGAAGATTCAGACTTATACCTGTTTTTTAAAGAAATAGAAAAAATAGCTACAGGGAAGGGTGATATAAATATTTTAAATCAAGCTAAAGATGAACTTAAAATAGAAATTAACGGTAAATCTGAATTTACAAATGAAAATGTACAAATTGATTTTAATATAATCAATAAGCTAACTTACCAAGATATCTTAATAAATGTTTTTAATGCTAATACAGGCGGAAAAATAGAAGTACTTAAAATTCCCGAAAATAAACAAGAACTTATTTTCAAACTTAAAACTAGTGAAAAACCATTCGGCTTGATTAAAATTGGCGATATCTCCGAATGGATTAAAAATAAACTTTCTGATTATGAAATTATAGAAAAATTTGATGATGAAAGTATTTTTAAAAAATTAAACACCGAAGATTCAGATATTACAATGCTAATGGGATCTAGAGCCTTCTACGAAGGTTGGGATAGTAATCGCCCAAATATTATTCTTTATATTAATATAGGAAAAGGAACTGATGCTCGAAAGTTTGTTTTACAATCAATAGGTCGAGGTGTACGAATAGAACCATTATCAAATAAAAGGAAAAGACTTCAATTTTTATATAATAATAAAGAAATTAATAAAAATGATTTCGATACAATAAAAAATCACATTTATACACTCGAAACTTTATGGATAATTGGAACAAAAGCTCAAAATCTAAGAGAAGTTATAAAAACTCTTAAAGAAGAAAAACAAGAAGAATTGCTTGGAAATTTATTTGAAATAAATCCTGAAGTAAAAGATAAACAGCTCTTAATACCAATATATAAAGATTCTGAAAAAATAATAATTGAACAAACAAATATAGTAAAATTTATAATTCATCCAGATGATTATCAATTAGTAAAAGACTATTTTAATTATATTGAAGAAAAAATATGTTTAATTAAGTATAATTGTGATTTAAGAGTCTTAAAAAAGATAAAATATAGTTTTAATAATAAAACAAATGATTATTTTTCTATAAATAATGAAGAAACCAAAATAAATAACCCAGAATTATTGTTAATAAGAGTATTTAAACACTTTATAAATAAAAATAAAGAATTTGATACATTTAAAGAACTAGAGGAAGAAATTATACATTTTAAAAGAATAAACATAACTGTTGATAAGTTAAATTCATTAAAAGAAAAAATTGAAAAGGTCAAAAAATTAAAAGATATAGAAAAAGAACTTGACCAAAAGTTTGATGCTGGTTTAATTTCTAAAGAAAAATATAAAAACAAGATAAAAGAAATCGGGAATGATTTAGTAAAAGAAGCAGAAGTAACTTATAGTTCAAATGAGAAATTAAAAATTAAGTTTTTAGCAAATCATTATTATTTCCCTGTTGCTTTAGCAGAATATGAGAAAGTAGATTTTATTAAGCATATTATAAAACACAAAAGTGAAGTAGACTTTATTAAAGAATTAGAAAAGCATCTACAAAAAGAAGATAATTTTTTTAAACAATTTGATTGGTGGTATTTTTCCAAAATTGATGAGACATTAGATGAAATTTATATACCCTATTATCAAGCAAAAACAAATAGAATAGAAAAATTCAAGCCCGATTATATATTTTGGCTAAAAAAAGAAAATGATTACACAATTTTGTTTGTGGACCCCAAAGGTACAGAACATACTGACGGTTATAGAAAAATTGATGGATATTCAAACATATTTGAGATAAAAGAACAACAAAAAAGAAAAGAACCAAAACACATACAATACGACAAGTGTAACATAAAAATAAAATTATTACTTAAAACAAACGATATAGCTAAGGTTTTGAAAAATTATGAATACTATTGGTTTAATGAATTTTCAGATTTGATTGAAAAACTTGACAAGTTTTAATTCTATTTATAATCCTATTTCATGGCCAATTTCTTGCATAGCTTTTAAAGCAATTTCAGCAAATTCTTGAATAGGGATATTTATTTTTTCACATTCTAAAATAGCATTTCTATCAACAGTAGCAGCGAAATTTTTTTCTTTCATTCGCTTTAATATTGATTTTGCTTTAACATCAATTATTTTTTTACTAGGATAAACTAATGTTGTTGCTATTATCAATCCTGTTATTGTCTCCCCTGCTGCAAGGGCATGATGTAATGGTGTAATTCTTTTTTTATCAGTTGCCATTTCATTATGCCGTACTATAGCATCAATAATTTCTTCATCTACACCAGCTTGTTTAAGAATTTTTGCTCCTTCTATGCCATGTATTAAAGGATTATTATTAGTTATTTCGACATCTATATCGTGTAAAAGTCCTGCTAATGCCCATTTATTTTCATTTTCTCCTAGCCGTTTAGCAATTGCTTTCATCACAGCATAAGAAGCTAATGAATGGTATATCAAATTTTGCTTTTTAACATATTTATTAAGTAATTCTAAAGCTTGTTCAAACGATAATTGTACTTCCATAAAATTATTTGTAGATTTAATAATTAAATATTATGTACATCAAGTCCTTTTATCATATATGATATATGTAATATATTTTTCTTTATTTCACTAATATATTCATTAATAGCTTTTACACTACCTGGCAATGTGAATATAACAGAATTTTGAGCTATGCCTGCTATAGATCGACTAATTAAAGCTGCGGGTAAATTTTCTCCATATTTTAATCTTATGCTGTCCATTATACCTGGTATTTCTTTTTCAATAAATTTACTAACAACTTCTAGGGTTATATCTCTTGGCCCAATACCTGTACCACCTGTAGTAAAAATAAAATCAACATTATCATAAATTGCATC
>DAOTOD010000161.1:0-4018 GCA_035451165.1 Bacteroidales bacterium | reverse complement strand
TTTCTTCTACTGCCCTTGCAATGAAAATGGGAAAAGGAATAATTATGATATTAGATGAAGAAACCAACAATATAAATTACTATAGCAAATCGCTGATGTGCCCCACTACTGGTATTTCATATAATGAACCTGAACCCAACACTTTCTCCTTTAATTCGCCTTATGGTGCCTGCCCTAAATGCAATGGACTAGGAGAAATATCGGAAGTAGACTTAAAAAAAATCATTCCTGATGATAATAAAAGTATTAAACAAGGAGCAATTGAACCAATAGGGACATATAAACCTAGTTGGATTTTTAAACAGCTTGAAGGTATTGGAATAAAATTTGGCTTCACACTAGATACACCTTTTAAAAAAATACCTGAAGAAGCTATAAACGTTATATTATATGGTTCTGATGAAATATTCAAATTTAAAAGTGAACAAAACGGAATAACAAACATTTATACTTTAAATTTTGAAGGAATAGTAAATTTTATCACAAACCAAATAAATGAATTCTCTTCAGCTTCAATGCAAAGATGGATTAACAGCTTTATGAATAAAATAATATGCCCCGAATGTAATGGCACACGATTAAAAAAAGAATCTCTTTATTTTAAAATTAATGATAAAAATATAGCTGAAGTAGCCTCTCTTGATTTAAAAGCATTTAAACAATGGATCAATAATCTTTCAGAAATTCAAAATGAAAGAAAAAAAATTATTTCTTATGAAATAATAAGAGAAATATCTGAAAGAACTAACTTTTTAATAAATATAGGCCTTGATTATTTAACACTTAATAGAAACTCTGCAGCTTTATCAGGAGGAGAACTACAAAGGATAAGATTAGCCACTCAAATAGGTTCAAGTCTCACTAATGTATTATATATACTTGATGAACCAAGCATTGGATTACATCAAAGAGATAATTTAAAACTTATTGAAGCTCTTAAAAAACTAAGAGATAATAAAAATTCTATCATTGTCATAGAACACGATGAAGAAATGATTAGATCGGCCGATTATGTTGTTGATATGGGACCAGGTGCAGGCATACATGGTGGATATATTGTAGCTCAAGGAAGCCCATACGAAATATCAAAAAATAATACTATCACTGCTCAATATTTAAATGGTACAAAAAAAATAGAACTCCCTACTACAAGAAGAAAAGGCAATGGGCATACCCTCATATTAAAAGGAGCTAAAGGTAATAACTTAAAAAATATAGACTTACGTTTGCCTCTAGGCACTTTTATATGTATAACTGGCGTCTCAGGTAGTGGAAAATCAACACTTATAAATGAAACCTTATTCCCTGCATTATTTACAAAAATATATAAATCACACAAAAAATCTCTTCCATACGACGATATAATAGGTATTGAATTTATTGATAAAATTATAGAAATTGACCAATCACCTATCGGTAAAACTCCTCGTTCTAACCCTGCAACTTATACAGGATTGATGGATGAAATACGAAAACTTTTTAGCATGTTGCCCGAATCAAAAATTAGAGCTTATGCAGCAAGCCGATTCTCTTTCAACGTTAAAGGAGGAAGATGTGAAACATGTAAAGGAGCAGGAGTAAAAACTATTGAAATGAATTTTTTACCTAATGTTTATGTTACTTGCGACAGTTGTAATGGTATGCGTTATAACCGAGAAACACTAGAAATAAGATATAAAGGAAAATCTATAAACGACGTTCTAAATATGAGTGTAGAAAATGCACTTAAATTCTTTGAAAATATCCCTTCTATAACTTCTAAATTACAAACACTTACTGACGTAGGACTAAATTATATTACATTAGGACAACAATCTACAACCTTATCAGGAGGAGAAGCACAAAGAGTTAAATTAGCTACTGAACTATCAAAAAAAAGTACAGGTAAAACACTTTATATATTAGATGAACCTACAACAGGGTTACATTTCGAAGATGTAAAAGTTTTACTTAATGTATTAAATCGCCTTGTAACATCTGGCAATACCGTTGTAGTAATAGAACATAATATGGATGTCATAAAAACTGCTGATTATATTATTGATTTAGGCCCTGAAGGAGGAGAAAGAGGCGGTTATATAATATGTGAGGGTACTCCTGAAGAAATTATAAAAAATAATATAAGCTATACAGCTAAATATCTTAAAAAATATATATTGCAATAATTTCTAAAATATAATTATAATGAGAATATTTGATGATAATTATTCAGAAGAAGATAAAATAAGAGAAGCCTTAACACAAAAGGACTGGAACGAAATTAAAACAAGAGATTCATGGCAAATTTTTAAAATAATGGCCGAATTTGTAGAAGGCTATGAAAAACTTGCAAGAATAGGTCCTTGTGTTACTATCTTCGGCTCCGCAAGAATATCCCATAATAATAAATACTACCAATTAGCCGAAGAAATAGCTTACAAATTATCAAAAAAAGGCTTTGGTATAATCACCGGCGGAGGTCCAGGTATTATGGAAGCCGGAAATAAAGGAGCTCACTTCGCAGGAGGTAGATCTGTAGGACTTAATATATATTTACCTTACGAACAAACCTCAAATCCTTTCATAGACAACGATAAATTATTAACATTTAATTACTTCTTTGTCAGAAAAGTAATGTTTATGAGATATTCTCAAGGTTTTATTGTTATGCCAGGAGGATTTGGCACACTCGATGAAATGTTTGAAGCACTTACTCTCATACAAACTAAAAAAATCGCCCACTTCCCTATCGTACTCGTAGTCAAAGAATACTGGGAAGGACTAATAGAATGGCTACGTAAAGAAGTACAATCAGTAAGACATATAGGCCCTGCTGACCTTGAATTACTTACATTAGTAGATACAGCTGACGAAGCCGTTAACGTAATAGAAGAATTTTATAATAAATATGCTTTAAAACCCAACTTCTAACATCTTATAACATAATATGATAAATATACCATTCGAAATAGTGAAGCTTGACGATGATGGAGTACAAATTTTTACTAATAGCTATTTAAATAATATACCTGCACGAATGATTATTGATACAGGCGCTTCTAAAAGCTTAATCTCAAATGAATTTATAGAAAAGCATTTCCCAAACTACACTCAAAATAAAATACTAAATACTAAAGGCTCGGGTATAGGAGAAAAATTAAAAAAAAGTTTTAAAACTACTTTACCTTGTATATCATATAAAAATCATATTACCGAAAACTTTGAAATAATTATAATCGACTTCGAACATATACATAATGTTTTTGAATATCTCGGTCTCGAAAAAATTAATGGAATATTAGGATGTGACCTACTAAAATTATGGGAATTAAACATAGATTATTCTCAATCAAATGAATACGAATTTATACAACCTGATGGATTAGGCTGCCAATTAATAACTACTAATTGTAAAATAGCTGGCTTAAACCTCCGATTCTTAATTGATTCAGGAGCATCACGAACAGTTATAGACTTTCACACTTTTAATAATCTACCATTTAAGTTAAAAAAAACAGTAAATTCAACTCCTATAGCAGGACTTAATTCTTCCATTAACAACATAAGTGAATTTACAATAGATACTTTTACATTAGGTGAATTTACTATAAAAAATCAATCATTCTTGACTATGTCTATAAATACAATAAATGAATATTATTCTAAACTAGGATGGCCTATAATAGAAGGAATATTAGGTGGCGATTTATTATTAAAATTTCATTTTACTATAGATTTTAAAAATAATTGTCTTATTACACCTTTTAATGTTAATTAAATAAAATCAATCTAATTTATCCAACTTTATTATAATACTTAACTTACTGTTATTAATTATTTTCTTACAATTTTTATCTTTTACAAAAAATTAAAATTTAACTTATCCTTATATAGTTTAACATAAATAGTAATTTGAATAAATTTAATCGTTAATTAAATTTAATTTATGACAAAGTTTTTTATATCTTTGTTATAAGAACCAAGTTTTTATGTTAAAAACTTTATTTCTAATATTTATTCTAAGTATTTTTTTTTCTTT
>DAOTOD010000160.1:0-4043 GCA_035451165.1 Bacteroidales bacterium | reverse complement strand
TTCTGCAACTTCATATATGCCAAGGTTTTCCATTAATTCGATATTTTCAGTTATTATAGCTTTTAATAATTGCATTGGGTATATATTCATAGGTAATACTTTTTCATATATGCCAGTAAATACAAAAGGTCTTTTAGCACCATTTAAGTTAGTATCGATTTTATATGATTTTGAAGATATAAACCCAGATAGAAATGTTTTTGAAAAACTAAATTTTTTAAAGCCTGGTCTTAGCCAACCTAATAAAGTAGGGGGGCCATAATATTCAGGTATAATGGTTATCAAGTTATCATAATAACTTAAGAAACCAGTAGATTCAATTTTTTTGCCTGTTAAAACATTACCTGATATGTATCTTACTTTACCTTCTTTAATATTATTTTCTGTAAGTTTATTGATAGATGTACCTTCTATAACTTTGAAATATTTAGGGTGAATTACTTCCGAACCAGCTAAAGCTATTATTTTAGTGCTATCGTATTTGCCCGTTAAAAATAATTTTCCTATTTTTATAATATCTTGAGGATTTATAAACCATACTACGTCTCCTTTGTTAATAGGGTCAATATGGTGAATTTGTATTCCTACATTACCTGCAGGATGTGGTCCTGAAAATTTTGTAATAGTTACATTTTTTGTATTTAAAAAAACTTTACTTACATATTCATTATCGGGGACATTTAAAAATATCTTTCCATCACAAAGTTTTGAAATGGCATTTATACCTGTTTGAAAAGCTTCACCTTTACCGTGTACAATAAAATCATAGTCAGGTGCTAAAGGCGAAGTATCGAAACATGATATATGAATAGATTTTGGTTTTTGATAAGGATTGGCTATTATATTATAAGGGCGTTGGCGAATAGCAGGCCACATGCCACTTTGTAAAAGAAGTTCTTTTATTTTTTCTGATTCAAGTTCTAAGGGATTTGCTATCCCAAAATCAATATAACTATTTTCTTTGTATGGTTCTATAATAATTTCTAATATTGCTCTTTTTTCACCTCTTATAATATCAATTATTTTACCTGCGAATGGAGCAACAAATTTAATCTTTTCATTTAGTTTATCGTAGAATATAGGAGTTCCAGCTTTTACTTCGTCATTAGGATGAAGTAAAAGTTTTGGCCTTATTCCATAAAAATCAGAAGGTTTAAGGGCTAATCTATCAGGAATTATAAGATTTGATAAAATTTTTTCAGCTTCCCCTTGTAATTTGATATTTAATCCTTTTTTAATTTTTATAGTCTTAATCATAATAGCAAAGTTAGAAATAAAAAAATGGTATAAAACTCTTTATTTAAACTCTTATTTTTTGCACAAAAATAAAACATAATAAATAAAAATTTTATTTAATGTAAAAAAAATATCAAAATACGTTTTGTTTATAAAAAATAAATTTTACCTTTGCAGTCCCAAATTAAAAAGAGAGATATTTTTTTATAAAATCTTTAATATGCCTACTATTCAGCAATTAGTCCGTAAAGGGCGTGAAAAATTGGTTTATAAGAGTAAGTCGCCGGCATTAGATGGATGCCCTCAAAGGCGAGGTGTTTGCATAAGAGTTTATACAACAACTCCTAAAAAACCTAATTCAGCAATGCGTAAGGTAGCAAGGGTTCGCCTTACTAATTCAAAAGAAGTTAATGCCTATATACCGGGAGAAGGTCATAACTTACAAGAACACAGCATCGTCTTGATAAGAGGGGGAAGGGTTAAAGATTTACCAGGCGTACGTTACCATGTTATAAGAGGAGCTTTAGATACTTCAGGGGTAGATGGACGTAAACAAAGGAGATCTAAATATGGAGCTAAAAGGCCTAAAGAACAAAAAAAATAATAAATAAATAATAAAATAGTACAACAAATGAGGAAATCAAAACCACAAAAAAGTTTTGTACAACCCGATCCTAAATATAACGAACCTATAGTAACTAAGTTCGTTTGTAATATAATGATGCGTGGGAAGGAAAATTTGGCATATAAAATTTTTTACGATGCTATAAATTTAGTATCTGAGAAGACAAAAGAAGATGGGCTTGAAGTTTGGAAAAAGGCTTTAGCAAATGTTACTCCTTCAGTCGAAGTTAGAAGTAGAAGAATAGGTGGTGCTACATTCCAAATTCCTACTGAAATAAGGCCTTCTCGAAAGCAATCGATAGGAATGAAAGCACTTGTTAATTTTGCACGAAAACGTCATGAAAAATCAATGGCTCAAAAATTAGCTGCAGAAATTATAGCTGCTTATAAAGAAGAAGGAGGAGCTTTTAAACGTAAAGAAGATACTCACAGAATGGCAGAAGCCAATAAAGCTTTTGCACATTTTAGAACATAAAATGGTGTTGATGGGATGTCAGTTAATTTAGAACATATAAGAAATATTGGCATAATGGCACATATAGATGCAGGTAAGACTACAACTACCGAGCGTATTTTGTATTATACTGGCATTACCCATCGCATGGGGGAAGTACATGATGGCGCAGCAGTTATGGATTGGATGGTACAGGAGCAAGAAAGAGGTATAACGATAACAGCTGCTGCTACTTCTGTTTATTGGAAATATAATAATGTAACACATAAGATTAATATAATAGATACACCAGGACATGTTGATTTTACAGTAGAAGTTGAAAGATCTCTTAGGGTGCTAGATGGGGCAGTTGCTCTATTTTGTGCAGTTGGTGGTGTTGAACCACAATCTGAGACTGTTTGGCGCCAAGCTGATAAATATCGTGTGCCTAGAATTAGTTATATAAATAAGATGGATCGCTCTGGTGCTGATTTTTTCCGTGTAGTTAGTGAAATTAAAGATAAGTTAAATGCTAAACCAATATTAATGCAACTTCCAATAGGTGTGGAGGATTCGTTTATTGGAGTTGTTGATTTAGTTAATAATAAGGCAATTATTTGGGATGATGAATCCTTAGGAGCTAACTACAGAATTGCTCCTGTCCCTGATAATATGAAAGATATAGTAAGTGAATATCGCATTAAATTAGTAGAAGGTACCGCAGAAGAAAGAGAAGATTTACTTGAAAAATTTATTAAAGACCCTAATCTTATTTCTACTGAAGATATAATAAGTGCTGTAAGGAAAGCTACTATAGAAATGAGAATTACACCAGTTTTTTGTGGGGCTTCATTTAAAAATAAAGGTGTACAAACTTTATTAGATGCTATTGTTGCATACTTGCCTAATCCTCTTGATATACCGCCTGTTAAAGGGATTAATCCTTATACTGAAAAAGAAGAAATAAGATATACTAATGAAAATGAACCTTTTTGTGGATTAGCATTTAAAATCGCTAGTGACCCATATGTTGGTAAAATTGCTTTTTTCCGAATTTATTCAGGGCAAATGCTCCCAGGAACTCACTTGCTAAATGCTAATACAGGTAAAAAAGAAAAAATTACTAAGTTATTACACGTTCATGCTAATAAATATAATCCTATTGAATATGCTAAAGCAGGGGATATTTGTGCTGCAGTTGGTTTTAAAGAAATCAGAACAGGTGATACTTTATGTGATGATAAATATCCGATCGTCCTTGAATCTATAAATTTCCCTGAGCCAGTTATAAGTATAGCTGTTGAACCTAAAACTCAAGCTGATATTGATAAATTGAATAATAGTCTTAATAAATTAGCCGAAGAAGACCCTACTTTTCATGTTAGTCTTAATCAAGAGACGGGACAAACTATATTAAGCGGGATGGGGGAATTACATTTAGAAATACTGTTGGATAGATTGCACAGAGAATTCAATGTAGATTGCATTCAGGGCAAACCGCAAGTAGCTTACAAAGAAGCAATCTTTAATTCGGTAGTTCATCATGAAATTTATAAAAAACAATCAGGTGGTAAAGGTAAATTTGCTGAAATATTAGTAGAATTATCTCCAGCTAAACCTGAAGTTAGAGGCCTAGAGTTTTATGATGAAATAAAGGGAGGTCATATTCCTAAAGAATATGTGAAAGCAGTAAAAGAAGGATTTGCATCAGCTATGATGAATGGTGTATTGGCAGGGTTTCCTATGCAAA
>DAOTOD010000159.1:0-4062 GCA_035451165.1 Bacteroidales bacterium | reverse complement strand
ACTAACATGGCAGGTAGAGGTACTGATATAAAACTAGGACCAGGTGTTAAAGAAGCAGGAGGCCTTGCTATTATAGGAACTGAACGACATGAATCACGACGTGTCGATAGGCAACTTAGAGGACGAGCTGGAAGACAAGGAGACCCTGGAAGCTCACAATTTTTTGTATCCTTAGAAGATGACCTGATGCGGCTTTTCGGCTCTGAAAGAATAGCAAAAATAATGGATAGACTGGGACTTAAAGAAGGTGAAGTAATACAACACCCTATGATTACCCGATCTATTGAAAGAGCCCAAAAAAAAGTTGAAGAAAATAACTTCGGAATAAGAAAAAGACTACTCGAATATGACGACGTAATGAATTCACAACGTGAAGTAATTTATGCTAAACGTCGTCATGCTTTATATGGCGATAGATTATCCGTTGATATAGCTAATATGTTATATGATGTTATTGAAAATATAGTTACAGAATATCAAGAAAATAGAGACTATGAAGGATTTAAGTTAGGCTTAATTAAGACTTTACATGCAGATTGTCCATTCTCTGAACAAGATTTTCTAAGTGAAAATCCTTCTAAATTAGCAGATATTCTATTTGAACAAATATATAAAGCTTATCAACAAAAATCAGAAATTATCGCAAACAAAGCCTTCCCTATAATTCAAGATATTTATTATGCTGAAAGCTACAAATACGAAAATATTGCAATACCTATTACTGATGGCAAAAAAACTTTACACGTAATAGCTAATCTTAAAAAAGCTGTTGAAAATAAAGGTAAAGAAATAATTCTTGCTATCGAAAAAGGTATTACCCTAGCAATAATAGATAATGGATGGAAAGAACATCTAAGAGAAATGGATGACCTTAAACAATCAGTGCAAAATGCTTCATACGAACAAAAAGACCCATTAATAGTATATAAATTAGAAGCTTTTGAATT
Organism: Bacteroidales bacterium; assembly: GCA_035451165.1. Classification (GTDB taxonomy): domain Bacteria; phylum Bacteroidota; class Bacteroidia; order Bacteroidales; family JAKIYJ01; genus JAKIYJ01. Next base: position 3,115 of record DAOTOD010000159.1, on the reverse strand, counting down.
ATTTAAACAACTTATACAAAAAATTAATAAAGACATAATTACTTTTCTCTTAAAAGCTAATCTACCTATGCAAGAAACTGATAAAGTTCAAGAAGCTCACTTACCTAAACGTACCGACCATAGTAAACTACGAACTGGCCGTGATGACTCCATGATAGGAGGACAACAAGCTCAATATATGCAAACTTCTCAACCTCAAGTAACGCAACCTGTAAAAGTAGGTAAAAAAATTGGTCGTAATGACCCATGCCCATGTGGTAGTGGAAAAAAATATAAACAATGCCACGGTAAAGATGCTTTATAAAAATCTATATAAACAATTAATAACTCATTCAAACTTTACATTTATTTTTATTTACTTATTAATTCTAATTACAGGATTAAGTATTTACAAAGACTTTGGCATATCATGGGATGAACCACGTAGTCGAGAAATAGGATTAGTGACTATTAATCATATTCAAAAAGTAACCGGTATTAAGCTGTTTGAAATAAAAGAAAATTTACCTGATTTAAATAATTATATCGACAAAGATTACGGCTCTTTTTTTGAATTATTACTAATTATCGTTGAAAAAATTGCTAAATTAAAAGATACTAGAGAAATATACCTTTTAAGACATTTACTTACATTTATTACTTTTTGGATATCTACTATCGCCTTTTATAAAATTGCTAAAATTATTTTTAATAATAATATTTTAGCTTTATTAGCTGCTTTAATGCTTATAATTAGTCCAAGAATCTTTGCTGATGCTTTTTATAATTCAAAAGATTTAGCTTTCTTATCATTTTTTAATATAACTGTTTATTTTTTACTTAAATTTCTTAAAACATTATCCTGGAAATTATTATTTACATTATCATTTTTTATCGCTGCCCTTGTTAATATTAGATTAGCAGGAATAATCATATTTGCTATAGCTATATTTTTATTATTGTTACCGTCAACAGTAACTAATATTAAAGAAAATATAACAAATAAAATTTTGAAGACTTTAATATTTATTATTTTAACAATAACATTTACAATATTACTCTGGCCATACTTATGGGAAGATCCTTTAGATAGGTTTACAAATGCTTTGTCAACAATGACTGCTTTTAATAGATGGGATGAACAAATATTATATAGAGGTGAATTTATTAACCCCGCCCCCCCACCCTGGCATTATATACCCACATGGATTGGAATTACAACACCTGTAATCTATTTGTTATTTTTTATTATAGGAATTGCTTTTATTTTTATAAATTTAATAAAACGACCTCGGGCCTTCTTAAATATAAATAATAAAGCACCACACACTATTTTAATTTTATGGATATTTATACCGTATTTAAGCACAATTATTTTAAAATCAACACTTTATGATGGTTGGAGGCAAATGTATTTCATATATCCTCCTATAATTTTAATCGCTTGTTATGGCATATTAAGCTTATTAACTTTTGTAAAAAATAAAATCTATACAAAATCTAATTATTATATGCTTACCACAATAATAATTATACCACTTATTATTAATATAAGTATTATTATTTCAGGAATGATTAAATATCATCCTAATAATCAAGTTTATTTTAATTGTCTATCCCCAAAAAATGTGAGTCAAAAATATGAATTAGATTACTGGGGAGTATCTTACAAACAATTACTAGAAAAATTATTGGAAATAGATACATCAAAAGAAATTAAAATAAAAGGTCTTGGTTTTTCAGCTTTTGCCAATAGTTTTATAATAAAACCTACCGACCGAGTAAGACTTTTTTATTATTTAGATGACACTATTCCAAAATATTTTATAAGTAATTATCGTTTTAAAGAAAATTTTTATAACTACCAAAAGAATATATATCCTTATGAAAATGAATTATACAGTATTAAATCATGGGGAAATAAAATCTCTGGTATTTACAAATTAAAAAATAAAAAATTATAATAATTTTTGTATATTTGAATAAATTAATAAAAACGTATATATTATCCATAATAATGTATATGAAAAAACATAATAAAAAAGGAGTTATTATAATATTTGTATTTTTATTCACTGTTTTTTTTACATCATGTAATCCTGATGATGATGATAATAACAATTCTTATACAGATCCGAGAGAAAAATTTGTAGGCAACTGGAAATGTATAGAAAATAGCAATTTATATGGGCAACAAACATATAATGTTACTATTAGTTTAAATTCTCAAAACAGTACTGAAATTCTTATAGCCAATATCTACCATTTAGGTTATGATCAAGTAGCAAGAGCTATAACTAGCAATAATTATGTTACTATACCTTTGCAACCTATATGTAATAATACAAACACCATAAAAGGTAGTGGAACTTTTTCAGGTAACAACCAAATTCAATTGAAATACTATGTAGATGATGGGGCTGATATTGATACCTGCTCAGCAACATATACACGCTTATAAAAAATCTCTTACAATTCTTTTAATATATTTTTTATAGTATGGTGAGGGCTTAACGTATCAATATGTTTCCCTTTATGTTTATTTAATATAAAACTTTGCATTTGAATTAATGATCCCATTACTTCATTATAAATGTCTTCAAAATATTCAGGATGAGATAAATAATATTCTAAACTTCTTTTAAATAAAAAAATATCTATATTATGTTTTTTAAAAATATTGCTATAATATAGATATGTATAATATTTAATATCTTGATTATTTAATTGTTTAATATTTAAAGCCGCTTCAGCTAGATGAACATCTACTAAAATCTCAACCATTTTTCGTGGAGCAATTATACTATCGTTATTATATACAATTTCAGAAGATTTATTTTGACAAGAATAAAAACTAAAAAGAAACATTATTATAAAAAAGCAAAAAAACAATATTTGCTTAAAAAAATATTTATTTAGTATGTTTATCATACTTTTTAAACCAATTTTTCACCTTTAATTTAATAACTCCAAAAACAGCTTCTTTAAAAATACCTTTACTCATTTTAGACTTACCTTCTGTTCTATCAGTAAAAACTATTGGGACTTCATAAATTTTAAAACCTAATTTCCATGCTATATATTTCATTTCTATTTGAAAAGCATATCCTGTAAATTTTATGTTATTAAGATTAAT
>DAOTOD010000158.1:0-4069 GCA_035451165.1 Bacteroidales bacterium | reverse complement strand
AACACCAGGTTTTTATTATTGGGATGGTACACAATGGGTAAGGTTAGCGACAGGTCCAACAGGCCCTCTTGGTGGGTTTACTCATAGAATTGGTGAAGAGAAAGATGGTGGTATTATTTTTTATTTGTATATAGGTGATGATGGTATGGAACATGGTTTAATAGTATCTAAAACAGAACAGACAGGCACAAAATGGCAAAATACTGGAACAACGACAGGTGCAAAACGTAGTTGGGATGGTGACTATAATACTAATTTAATGACAGATAGCCCTGCAAAAACTTATGTTCAAAGTCTTGGTACAGGTTGGTATTTACCTTCAATAGCTGAACTTTCAATTTTATGGCAAAACATTTATGTTGTAAATAAAGCTTTAAGTAGCGGTGGCTACACTTTATTAGGAAATGCTTACTACTGGTCGAGTACGGAGAACGATGCCACCAACGCGTGGAGATTCAGCTTCATCAACGGCGAGGCCTTCAGCTACGGTAAGACGTATACATATACTGTTAGGGGCGTTCGGGCTTTTTAACTATTTACCTATTTATCTATTGGCCATGTGTGGTGGGAGGAAAAATTTTTAGAGTTAGTTTACGCTTGTAAACTAACTCTAAAAAAGATTTAAAAAAAGTAATAAAATTACTTTGTAACAATGAAGGTGTTAAGAAATATTAGCTTTTGAAAAGAATAATACGCATAAAGTATATCTTATAAAAGAAGGTATATTTTGGAGAGCTTACGAAGTGTCAGCATACATATTTACGCGTCATATAAAACCATTTAAACTATTAAAAAAGCTATTCAAATGTATAAAACAAAATATTGTATATATAAGATTTCCTGTGGGTTCTTTAAAATCAATATTAAAAATAGCGGTCGCAGTTAATACCCAAAGTTCTTTTTGCTCAGCTTCTTGGCTTCTTGCATGGCGGCAAAGTTGTTAAAGCCCCCTTTTATCGAGCTTGTACGGAATGTGATTATAAAGAAAATCCTATATATTATGGCAGGTTTCTTTAACATTGTTCCTTTTTAAATAGGCTGTAATCTTCTTTGTGTCGTCAATGTATTTTCAAACCACTTTTGTAATAAGGTTAACAGTATCATCTATTTCTCCGTCCTTAATAATAAGGTTTTTATCATCAAATGGGGTAAAATAGTATTCAAACTGCCTTCTGTCTTTAATAGAGCGATAACCGCTTGTAATATTATATGTTACTAACTTACTTTTCATACTATTTTTTGATATTCCGATTTATAAACAAGTTCGTTTGCGTAAAGGTAGTATTGAATGTCCATTGGTTATAGCGAGTGCCTGAACCAACTTTGCCATGTCTTTTGTTTTAAAGGCATCAATAAGTTGTGTTATCTTATTAATAATACCGGCAACATAAGAAATAAGGGTAGTCCAGTGATAACATTTTCTATAGTGTCAATCTTAGTAGTTGTAAGCGGACTTATAGTAAAATATTTATTTTCCGGTTTACTGCTACTGATAAATTTCTTGTCGGAGAATATAGCAACTACGAGAAAAAAACCCGGGGAACGTCAGTTTTCCGGAGGTTACTTTATTTTACACTTTGTTTCAGTTGTCCGACCAGGGCTCGAACCTGGACTCTTCTGATCCAGAGTCAGACGTGTTGCCAGTTACACCATCGGACAATTACTTTGCAAAGGTAATAAATAAAATAATGAAGTAGAAAAAAACAAAAAAAATGTGTTATGATATAGAGATAATTTGTTAAACATTAGTTTTATTAATTTAATTAAAGAATTTTAGAATAGTCTTTTTTAAGAGTTTTACCTGTGAGCATAGTAAGATATAATATCATAGCTGAATGTTCAGCTGCTGTTACATATTGTAAAGCATCTTCAAGCGATATGCCTTTTGCGAAAATGCCATGGCTGCGTATAACAACGACAGGATGATTAGCTAGTATAGGTGGTACTTTATCAGCAGCTTCTGATGCTCCTGTAGGTATATTAAGTTCAATTACAGGGATTTTTTTAAGTAAAATAGCTCCTTCAGCATCAATACATTTTATTTCATCTTCTAATAATGATAATGCTATACAATATGGACTGTGTGCATGTATAACTGCGAGAGCATCGGTTTTTAAATATATACTTCTATGTACTATAGTTTCAGTACTTGATAAAAGAGAAGAAGCATCTTCTTCGTCGAGAGAACATTCTATTAAATCGTCAGGAGTTAACCAACCTAACATTGAGGCTCTTTTTTTAATAATAATTTTATTGCCATCACGTATTGATATATTTCCTGCATGGCTCGAAATTAATTTACGTAAGCTTAAGTCTTTACCAATTCTATTAAAGAGATTAAAAATATTTTCATCAATCATAATTTAAATTTTTATGAACTTAATTATTTAATTAGTAGTTGTTAAAAATAAATTTTTTTTTCTTCTTCTTCTGTTAGTGTAGGGCAACCGTTGCTATCCCATTTTCTTACATAGTAATAATTTTCTAACAATTTATTTAAATTTACTATTTTATTAGCAGATAAGCCTTTATTTAAAGGCTCTTTACAAAAACGTTTAGGTAGAGTGTCATCTTTAGATGAAAAACCAACAGATAAATTAAATATTCTTTCTAAATCGAAGATCTTTTGAGCCGATTTATTTAATTTATCTGCATTAAAAGTTTTGCCTATGACAGCAGTTAAAAAAGCAGCATAATATTCTATATTATTGTTGTATGCTAAGCCGGTTAATTTGCAAAGGCCAAGACTATCTTCAATAATATTTTGATTTTGTTTTATTACTAATAAATCGGCTTTACCATTATATAAAAATCTATCTATTTTTTTCGGAATAGCAAAGGCTTCCATTCCTATCATAAAACCTGTATCATAAGACGCTCCTTCATTAGCAGTTGCAAATCCTAAGGCTTGTCCTACAGCACCTCTTGGATCGATAATAGGAATATCCATTCCTTTAACATGCATAGCTATATCAGGAGCATCGTTGGCTTCAGCAAATTTTTTTGCCCCCATTGATAAATGTTTCCCTATGCTTTCTTTTAGAGCAATTTTATCTATAAGATGAATTAAATCAGTTGGGTTAAATTTTAAATCAGCAATATTTATAATTTTTTGATTTATTAGTTCCATGGCACATGCTATTACAGAGCCTGTTGATAGAGGTGATAATCCATGTTTTGTACAATTAATATAAGCTTTTGTAATGTATTCAATGTCAAAAATACCACAATTAATACCAAGTGCCCATATTGATTTTAAGTCAGGGGAATATTGAAAAGGCTTGTAGTTTTGTATATTTTTATTTAATCCACAACCTACTATGCAGTAATTATTAGCACATATTTCTTTTCTTATTTTGTTTTTTTGATAAAGTTTTTCAGCATATAATGAGTATATTTCTTCAGTATTAGGTTGGGTAAAATTTTTTGTTGATAATAATCCCAGCTGATTTAGAATATTAATAAAAGAAATAGTATTAAATTTAGAGAGTACGGAATAAGTAACAGGGGAGATTTTAATTTTATTTTTAGCACTTTCAACAATTTTTGTTAGTTCAAGAGGGTTAGCAATAGGTATATCATTATATCCTTTATATCCTTTTTGTATAACAATAGCTTTTAGTAATTTACTGCCTAATACTGCACCCATTCCACCCTCTGTAAAATTTATTTCACCGTCATATACTAAGGATGCAAAAGATACTTTATTTTCACCAGCATTTCCAATAGTTAAAGCATGTATATCACCTTCCCATTTTTTTAGTATTTCCCATGATGTAAAATTATCTCTACCTTTTAGTAATGTTGCATCTTTTAAGACAGCATTACCTTGATTATTAATTAAAAGATAACTTAAATTACTTGCTTTACCTATAATTATTAAACCAATTAAACCTATATGTTTTAATTCTACACCGAAAAACCCTTCTCCTGAAGAAATACATATGGCTTTTGTGAGAGGTGAGCGAGTAATTAATGAATATTTGTTACTTCCTGGTATACTAGTGCCTGTTAAAGGCCCTGTAGTAATTACAACAGGATTATTAGCCTCATAAGGCTCTGCTGCCGT
>DAOTOD010000157.1:0-4072 GCA_035451165.1 Bacteroidales bacterium | reverse complement strand
CCATAGGCCAATTCACAACATTAACCCCCTTTATATATCTTGAACCTATTGCTAAATCAGCTAAACCTGAATTACACGCTTCATAAAGTCTTATCAAATCATCAGGATTATGTGAAAAGTCAGCATCCATTTCAAAAATATATTTATAATCTCTTTTAAGTGCCCATTTAAAACCATAAATATATGCAGTACCAAGTCCTAACTTACCTGAGCGTTCTTCAATAAAAAGCTTATCAGAGAATTCTTCAATAAGTTTTTTAACTATACTTGCCGTTCCATCAGGCGAATTATCATCTATTATTAATATATGAAATTCTTTAGGTAATGAAAAGACTTTTCTGATAATCTTTTCTATATTTTCCTTTTCATTATAGGTAGGAATAATTACTATGCTATCAGATGCCACTTTATATTATTTTTTTATTAAAAAACAGGGGCAAAATACAAAAATTTATTAATATTTTTTCTTAATAACTATTTATTATTAAAAATATTTTTATCTTTGCAAACTTAAAATTAATTAATAATAAAGAAAGTAAAATGTACGCAATAGTTGACATAGCAGGGCAACAATTTAAAATAACCAAACAACAAGAAATTTTTGTGCACAGGCTAAATGAAGCAGAGGGTTCATATGTTAGTTTTAATAAAGTTTTATTATTAGACGAAGACGGCAAAATAACTGTAGGGAAGCCTTATATTGAAGGTATTAGCGTATCAGCAAAAATACTTAATCACTTAAAAGGAGATAAAGTTTTAGTATTTAAGAAAAAACGCCGTAAATCATACCAAAAATGTAATGGGCATAGACAATATCTAACAAAAATATTAATCGAAGATATTACAACAAGCCAAGGTAAAACTAATAAAAAAGCTAAAACCCAAGCAAAAAAAGAAAATAAAGAAGAAACAATTAATAATGATACTGTAAATAATTAAAAATTATTTAATATGGCTCATAAAAAAGGTGCTGGAAGTTCACACAATGGAAGAGAATCACATAGCAAACGACTAGGAGTAAAGATTTTTGGAGGTCAGTTTGCTAAAGCAGGTAATATAATTGTTCGTCAAAGAGGTACTGTACATTACCCTGGTCTAAATGTAGGAATAGGGAAAGACCATACTCTATTCGCTCTTACTAATGGTATTGTACAATTTAAAACTACACGTAAAAATAGATCTATTGTCAATATAATACCCGCTTAAACAGGGATTATCCCGGCAAAGCGGATTTTTAACCGGAAATCTCCTGACAGCGGAAAGCGGGAGATTTTTTTATTTTATTAAAAAATCATACAAAATGTTACAATTAAGTTTTATCAAATCTAACCCCGAAAAAATTATTGAACTTTTATCAATAAAAAATTTTGATGCTAAAAATATTATTGTAGAAATATTAAATATAGACAAACAACGACGAGAAATTCAAAAAAGTTTAGACGATACTCTATCTGAAATTAACGTTATTTCTAAAAACATAGCTACACTGATACAAAAAGGTGACAATAATAGTGCAAATGAAGCTAAGAAAAAAACTGCTTCATTAAAAATTAAATCTAAAGAATTATCAGAAAAACTTCGTAAAATTGAATTAGAACTTAATGAGCTAATACTTAAATTACCTAATGTACCTCATTTCTCAGTACCTAAAGGCAAATCATCTGAAGCAAACGAAATTGTTTATCAATACGGTGATATTTCACAATTCCATGACAACCTTTGCCCACACTGGGATATAGCTACTAAACATAATATTATCGACTTTGAACTCGGAAGTAAAATTACTGGAACAGGATTTCCTGTATATAAAGGGAAAGGGGCAAAATTGCAAAGAGCATTAATTAGTTTCTTTCTAGATAAAGCTATTGCTGCAGGATATACAGAAATACAACCTCCATTCATTGTAAATGAAGCATCTGCATATGGTACAGGACAACTACCTGACAAAGATGGACAAATGTACGTTACTACAGAAGACGCGTTTTATTTAATTCCTACTGCTGAAGTACCTGTAACAAACCTATATAGGGAAGTAACATTAAAATATGAAGATTTACCTATCAAAAATGTAGCTTACTCTGCTTGTTTTAGAAGAGAAGCTGGCTCTTATGGCAAATATGTCAGAGGTTTAAACAGATTACACCAATTCGACAAAGTAGAAATAGTACAAATTCAACACCCTGATAATTCGTATAAAGCATTAGAAGAAATGGTAGAATATGTTGCTTCTATATTAAAAGAATTAAATCTACCTTTTAGAATAGTAAAACTTTGTGGAGGCGATATTAGCTTTACTAGTGCTTTAACCTATGATTTTGAAGTATTTTCAGGTGCACAAAAAACATGGCTCGAAGTAAGTTCAGTCTCAAATTTCGAATCTTTTCAAGCTAATAGAATGAAATTAAAATTTAAAGATATTGACGGAACAATAAAATTTGCCCATACACTAAATGGCAGTGCATTAGCGTTACCTCGTGTTGTAGCAGCTATATTAGAAAATAATCAAAAAAATAATATTATAGAAATACCTAAAGTACTTATACCTTATACAGGATTTGATACCATTTAAAAATATTTATTAAATTAGCTAACAATTTTTAAAAATAAAATACAACTAATAATAGTATAGTGATAAAGCAAATAAAAATATTATTAACTAGCTTATTTGTATTATTATCATATTCTACATATGCTCAAAGCGATGTTGATGAAAAATTAGCTGCTCAATATTTTCAAGAAAAAGATTTCGCAAAAGCTGCAGAACTATATCAAAAATTATATGAAAATAAACCTACCATTTTTTATTACCGACAATACACAAACTGTTTATTCGAACTTGGTGATTTAAAAACTGCTGAAAAATTTATAAAGAAAGAGCTTAAAAAAAATCCTGATGATGCTAATATGAATGTTGATGTAGGATACATTTATCAACTAAACGGCGAAGATAATAAAGCTAACAAACATTACTCTTCTATAATAAATGAACTGAAACCTGATAAAAACCAAATTAATAATACAGCTAATGCTTTTGTTGCAAGAGGCTTATACTCAAAAGCTTTAGAAACGTACAAAAAAGGAAGAGAGCTACTGAAGGATCAATATAACTTTGGGCTCGAAATAGCCAACATACTATATATACAAAACAACTTTCAAGAAATGGTAGAAGAATACCTTAATATGATAGACATAAATTATATAACTTATATAAACTTTGTACAACAAAGATTACAAGATTTTTTGTCACAAGACCCTGATGCCTCTCGTTCATCACTAGTAAAAAATGCTATTCTAAATAGAATTAAAAAATATCCTGATAAAACTTTTTACACAGAAATGTTATTATGGTTGTTAATCCAACAAAAAGATTTTTCAGCCGCACTATTACAAGCTAAATCATTAGATAGAAGATTAAATGAAGATGGAGCACGTATATTAAATATAGCTCGATTAAGCTCAGCTAATAAAGATTATGAAGTAGCTATTGAAGCTTATAATTATATATTATCTAAGGGGAAAAATTCTATTTATTATTATGATTGCCGAATAGAATTAATAAATACAAGATATCTAAAAATAACCGAATCATTAAATTATACAAAAGATGACTTATTACAATTAGAAAAAGAATATAATTTAGCTATTCAAGAAATAGGTAATAATACAAATACCATATCATTAATAAAAAATTTGGCACATTTAGAAGCCTTTTACCTAAACAATGATAGCATAGCAAAAAAAATATTAAAAGAAGCTATTGCTTTACGAGATATAAAACCTATTGATAGAGCAGAATGCAAACTAGAACTTGCTGATATTTACCTTATGAGCGGAGAAATATGGGAAGCAACTTTGCTTTATTCACAAGTAGAAAAAGATAAAGCTTTTAAAAATGAGCCCATAGGGCATCTAGCAAAATTTAAAAATGCTAAATTATCATATTACATAGGTGAATTTGAATGGGCTAAAGCTCAACTCGACGTTCTAAAAGGAGCTACTTCGAAACTTATAGCTAATGATGCTATGGAACTGTCATTATTTATAGCTGATAATATTGACCCAGTAGATAGTT
>DAOTOD010000156.1:0-4118 GCA_035451165.1 Bacteroidales bacterium | reverse complement strand
TTTTTAAAATATATTGACAAATCCTTTATTTTTAATATATTTGTATCGTTAATTTAATTAACATGTTTATTATAAACCAAAATTTAAAAAAAAATGAACAAAACTCAATTAATTGAAGCAATGGCAGCTGAAGCCAAATTAACAAAGGCTGATGCAAAGAAAGCTTTGGAAGCTTTCATTAGTGCAACACAAAAAGCTCTCAAAAAAGGCGATAGAGTAGCTTTAGTTGGTTTTGGTTCTTTCTCAACAGCTAAAAGAGCTGCAAGAAAAGGCCGCAACCCACAAACTGGTAAAGAAATTAAAATTCCTGCTAAAACTGTTGTTAAATTTAAAGCAGGTAGCGAACTAGCTTCAAAAGTTAAGTAAAAATTGCACTAAAAGCAAAAACCCCCGATGTTAAACATCGGGGGTTTTTGTTTTTTTTACCTTTAATGCACACAAAATCTAACTTCTTTCTTACTTAAATAAAAAGCCCTTTAATAATTTTAATAATTACAATCCTCCTATTATTCCGGATGAATTGCTTCTACTGGGCATACATCTGCACATGCTCCACAATCAGTACATATTTCAGGATCAATTTTATATATGTCCCCTTCAGATATAGCTCCAACAGGACATTCATCAATACACGTACCGCAAGCTGTGCAATCTTCACTAATTTTATAAGCCATAATATGTATTTTTTAATGTTTAACTTGGCAAATATATAAATTTTAATAAAAATAAAAATTTTTTTAAATTATTTTTTTATAAATTCTTAAACTTTAATATTAATTTTAAAAATTTAACTTTGCAAATGTTTAATAAAAAATTTTTTATTTTATATGACAACTAAAACCAATATACAAAAAAAAGACGATATTGTAGTTAAATTTGTTGGGGACTCTGGTGACGGGATGCAATTAATAGGTTCTATTTTAGCTGATAATTCAGCCATTATGGGTAATGATATCGCTACTTTCCCTGATTTTCCAGCAGAAATTAGAGCTCCTCATAATACAATAGCTGGAGTATCTGGATTCCAAATAAGAATAGGACAAAAAAAACTTAAAACATGTGGTGACGATTGCGATGTAATGCTATTTATGAATCCTGCTTCTTTAAAATCTAATCTTAAATGGGCTAAAAAAAATGCTATATTAATTATTGATTCTGACGCTTTCGATAATAAAGCTATTGAAAAAGCAGGGTATCAAACTAACCCTCTCAACAATAACAGTTTAAAAGATTATATCGTTATACAAGCTCCTATCACAAACATGACTAAACAATGCCTTAGCAAACTTGAAATTGATAATAAATTAGCTGAACGAAGCAAAAATATGTTCGCTCTAGGCATGATCATGTATTTGCTTAATAGAAAAGTAGATATAACTTATAAATATTTTGAAAAAAAATTTGCTAAAAATCCTTTAATAATAAAAATTAATAAAATTGTTTTAAATGCCGGATTTGAATATGCATCTACAAGAAAAGAGTTTGAAACAACTTATGAAATCCCTCCTGCTAAGTTAGAAAAAGGTAAATATAGAAATATAACCGGTAATAATGCAACAGCATGGGGTTTTTTAGCTGCATCTGAAAAATCAGGGCGCCCTCTTTATTTAGGTTCGTATCCTATAACCCCTGCTACAGAAATACTAGTAGAATTAGCTAAACATAAATCATTAGGTGCTAAAGTGTTCCAAGCAGAAGATGAAATTGCAGGAATTTGCTCCGCTATAGGCGCTAGCTTTACTGGTTCACTTGCAATAACAACTACTTCAGGCCCAGGCCTATCTCTTAAAACCGAAGCTATAGGACTTGCTGTAATGACAGAACTACCTCTTGTCATCGTTGATGTTCAACGCGGAGGACCTTCTACTGGATTGCCAACCAAATCGGAACAAAGTGATTTATACCAAGCTCTTTTTGGAAGAAATGGAGAATGCCCAGTAATAGTTATAGCCGCTCCTTCTCCTGCTAATTGCTTTTATTTTGCATACGAAGCAGCTAGACTATCATTAGAACATATGACTCCAGTAATTTTACTTACTGACGGTATGCTTGGTTTTGGCTCTGAACTTTTTAAAATACCAAAAGTTGTTGACTTGCCCCCAATAAATCCTCCTATTGCTCAACCTAATGACCCTGAATATAAACCTTATAAAAGAGACGAAAAAACATTAGTCAGAAAATGGGCTTTGCCTGGAACTGAAGGATTAAGACATAGAGTTGGAGGTCTTGAAAAAGAAAATATAACAGGTAACGTATCAACTGACCCCTTAAACCATGAACTAATGGTAACTTTAAGAAATAAAAAAGTTGAACTAGTAGCTGAAAGAATACCAGAACAAGAAATATTCGGCGAAAAACAAGGAGATTTATTAGTAGTAAGCTGGGGAGGAACTTATGGATCAGTATCATCAGCAGTAGAATATGCTCAAAGTATTGGCATTAAAGTTAGCCATGCACATTTCAATTATATTATGCCTTTGCCTAAAAATACTGAAACTGTATTAGCAGGATTTAAAAAAATACTTGTTTGCGAATTAAACGCTGGACAATTTGTAAACTATCTTAAAATGAAATATCCCAAGTACAATTATTTACAATATAATAAAGTACAGGCTTTGCCTTTTACAGTTAAAGAATTAGTAGAAAAGTTTAACCAAATTCTTAAGGAGAATTAAAAATGATACAAAACACCATAGAACGCTCTAATGTTGAGCTCACAAAAGAAGATTTTGTCAGCGACCAAATGGTAAAATGGTGCCCAGGTTGCGGAAATCACGCAATATTAGCCGCAATAGAAAATGTTTTCCCCAAAATAGGTTACCGTAAAGAAAATTTTTGCATCGTATCCGGAATAGGATGCTCTTCAAGATTCCCATATTATGTTAATACTTATGGTTTCCATGGAATTCATGGAAGAGCTACAGCTATAGCTTCTGGCGTAAAAATAGCCAACCCTCGACTTAGTGTATGGATAGCTACAGGTGACGGAGACGCAATGGCTATCGGCGGAAACCATTTTATACATATCGTAAGAAGAAATATAGATGTCAATATAATTTTATTTAATAACATGATTTATGCACTAACTAAAGGACAATACTCTCCCACCACACCTATGGGACATGTTACTAAAACATCTCCTTATGGTACTATTGAACATCCTTTTAATACAGGAGAACTTGTATTAGGTGCACAAGGGACTTTCTTCGCAAGAGCAACTGACAACAATATAAAAATGATGACTGAAATAATGTTTGAAGCAGCAAAACATGATGGAACATCAGTAATTGAAATACTTCAAAATTGTGTTATATATAATGACAAAATCCATAATATTATTACTTCAAAAGAAACTAAAGATGATTATCAATTACATTTAAAAAACGGAGAACCTATGATATTTGGTAAAAACAAAGATAAAGGGATCCGCCTTACTGGTACAAGACTAGAAGTAGTGCAATTAGGAGTTAATAATATCACCGAAAATGACATACTTGTCCATGACCAATATCAACAAGATCCAGGAATACATTTAATGCTAGCAAAAATGCAACCACCTCTATTCCCAGTAGCACTCGGAGTTATACGCTCTGCTATGTACCCTACTTATGATGACTTAATTGAAGAACAAATTAATAATGCTAAACAAAATTCAAATATAAGATCTGTTGATGATTTGCTTAATAGCGGAGATGATGTATGGGAAATAAAATAATAACCATGCACATTTTTTAACCTTATAAGTTAAAATTCTTGTATGGCTTTTATTACTCCTAAAATGTTGACATTTTTTTCGTTAAAATAATGATAAATAAATTTATTAGTTTTATTAAGCAAAATGGTTTACCACAACCAACTGATAATTGTACTATTGTATTAGCTATAAGTGGAGGAATCGATTCTGTTGTAATGCTTGATTTATTTAATGAAGCTGGTTATAAATTTGTTATAGCACACGCTAATTTTCAATTAAGAGGTAATGACTCGGACCTAGATCAATTTTTTGTACAAAAACTCTCCCAAAAATATAACACTATTTTTTTTACAAAAAAATTCGATACAATCAATTATGCTAAGCAAAACCATCTTTCTATTCAAATGGCTGCAAGAGAATTAAG
>DAOTOD010000155.1:0-4147 GCA_035451165.1 Bacteroidales bacterium | reverse complement strand
TACTTTATAGGATGATAAGTCAATCCCCAAATTTAATTAATGTAAACTATGATAATATAAATTTTATACCATTTATAGCATTTTTAATTCCAATAACTTCGGCAATAAGACTTGCAAAATTCAATAACGACAAAAAACAAAATGAATACTTTATTGGCTTGCCCACTCCAGCAAATGGTTTATTTATAGCATCTTTAAGTGCAGTGCTTTTACAAAATGGAAATAAAAACATAATATACAATTTTATTAATCATCAATTAACTGATTATAAAATACTTATAATTTTGTCCCTATTATTATCATTGTTGCTCATAAGTCGGATATCTTTAATATCACTTAAATTTAAAACCTTTAGCTGGAATAAAAATAAAATTAAAATATCCTTTTTAATAATTTCTTTCTTACTAATAATATTATTTCAATGGGCAGCAGGAATTTTTATTATGCTGATATATTTTATAATGTCGTTAATTTTTAGACCTGATAAAGCTATTAATGTTAACGACTAATTAACCCAATGTATATTTATAATAAAAAAACAATATTTTATTTATGTTATATATTAAATATCGATAACATTATACTTTATTAAATTACTAAATTAATCTATATATCATTACTCCATACCCCTGGTATTTTAGTATTACAAAATTTACAGTGCCCATTTTTTATATTACTCAAATTAATAACATTTCCTTTTCTTTCAACTATAATTTGAAAACAATTGGGACATATAGTATTTTCGTATTGTGGAGCTTCAGGGACATTACCTATATAAACGAATTTTATACCTTTTTGAATAGCAATTTCTCTTGCTTTTTGTAAAGTACTTAAAGGTGTTATAGGTAAATTTGTAAGTTTATAAGCAGGAAAAAACCTTGTAAAATGCAAAGGGAAATATGCAAAACCATTATCAACTAACCATTGACACATATCTGTTATCATTTGGATATCATCAGACCAACTAGGGATAATTAAATTAGTTATTTCGAGCCATACATTATTTTCTTTCAATACTTTAAGTGTTTGTAAAACAGGATTAAGACTTCCTCTATTAAGTTTTCG
This sequence comes from Bacteroidales bacterium, assembly GCA_035451165.1. Lineage (GTDB taxonomy): Bacteria > Bacteroidota > Bacteroidia > Bacteroidales > JAKIYJ01 > JAKIYJ01. Next base: position 3,082 of record DAOTOD010000155.1, on the reverse strand, counting down.
ATAAATATCGTTATTAAAAGATTTTAAGTCAATATTAGCAGCATCTATGTATTGGCAAAGTTCTTTAAGGGGTTTTTCATTAATATAACCATTAGAAACTAAAACATTTTTTAAGCCCCGTGCTTTAGCAAGTTTAGATGTATCTAATACATATTCATAAAAAGTAACAGGCTCTGTATAAGTATATGATATTGAAGGAGCCCCTTTACTAACAGCATTATCAACTATTACAGAAGGAGACATATCATAATTAGTAGCATCTTCTGGTTTTATTTGAGATATAGACCAATTTTGACAATTTAAACAAGCCAAATTACAACCTGCAGTGGCAATTGAATAAGTTCTGGTTCCCGGCAAAAAATGGAAAAGCGGCTTTTTTTCAACAGGGTCATTATGTACAGCACAAGGATTACCATAAGTATGTGTGAATAATATTCCATTATCATTTACTCGTGTTTTACATATTCCTCGTTCTCCTGATGCTAATATACAAGCATTAGGACATAAATTACACAACACCTTATTGTTTTCATAAACAGAATAATACAATGCTTTGCGTCGCCATTTCCATTTATCTACTATAGAGATTTTTTTCAATAATGATAAATGTAATGATGCTTTCACCTTAGAACTAATAAAAAAAGCACTCGCAAGTAAGCTACCATTAATTAAATATTTTATAAATTCTCTACGTTTCATATATTAAAATAAGTTATATTTTATTTTTAAAAAAAATAATTATTATTAAACAAATTAAATTAAATAAAGATATTACTACACAGGTATAAGCAAAGCCGAGTAAAGGAATTAGAACCAATGGAGTAACTAAAGCGCCTAAGCAAGAACCAAACAAATCAGCAGAATAAAGATTAGCAGCAACATAATAGGTATTTGATTTAATAAGTTTAGTACTTACTGCAAACTGAAAACCAACAAAATAAGAAATAACTATTGCTAATATTGCCAAACAAGTTATAATGTAAGTTGGTATAATATGTATGGTGTCATTAAATTTAAAAATAACAGCTAAAATTAATATTAATATCGTTAATATAATTTGATTAGTAACAAATTGCTTAAAATTATACTGTTTATTTAACTTATTACCATAAAAACTACCTATTACCAATCCTAACATACCAAGTGCTGTCAATAAACCTATATATGAATAAACATAACCATATAATGCTTGAAAAGCTAGTAAAAAGACAAGTTGGTAAGATGACAAACTAAAGCCAGCGGCAAAAACTCCTAAACTAACATTTTTTAAAGAAATAACAATAAAAAATAATATTATAAAAAACACAACATAAATATAATTATTAAAAGATGTTTTTTTTACCCACAATTGAATTTGTTTAAAATAAGCAACTGGATGAAAATCATAATTTAAAGGAACATTAGGGTTCAATTTACTTTTAATAAAATTACTTCTTTCTTGTAAGCCTTGATCATCAATATAATATTTAACATAAAAATTATTAATATTTTTAAGCGTTATTAATTCACTTACATTTCTATATAAATTTGAATCAGATGCTATAAAATAATTCCTAGAAGCAGGGATAACTTCTACATTCTTAAACACTGATTTAAGAGTTTTATAAATTACAGAATTAAGCAATATTTCCTCTTCATTTATGTAATTTACGGTAGGAGGTAACGGCAAAATAATAACTCCACCTCTAGATATTTTATGAAGTTTTTGCAAAAATTCTATAGTAAAAAATCTATTATTACTAGCAGTAAGAGGTTCAGGTACATTAATTATTATTACATCAAATACTTGATTATTTTCTTTAATGGTATTAATAAAAAGTCTTCCATCCTTTTGTATAATTTTTATATCCTTATTAAATGGTATGTTACGAATTATGTAAGCTATTTTTATTAAAAAAGGGTCAATACAAGTATATGTAATATTTTGTACATTATATTTAATAATTTCTGACAGAGCACGTGTACTACCACCTTCAATCAAAAGGACATTTCTAACATTATGCTTTTGTATCATAGCAAAATGAATAATTTCCTCATCAGCAATTACGTTATTACCTATAAATAGTGGCATACCGTTTTGATAAACATTATATTGCCCATTTAATTCAGTAATTATAAACTTTCCATAAAGAGTTTCAACTGATGCTATAATATTATGTTTAGGGTATAACGAACTTAAAGCTATGCGTTCCAATTTTAAAGGAGGTATAAATAAAATAACTACACTTATAATTAATAAACAAGTAACCGATAATAACAATTTCTTATTAAAAATAAACCAAATTGCAGCAATTAGTAAACATAAAGCAGTTAAAACAATTAAAGTATTAATTGAACTAATATTACCAGCTATCAAAAACGTAAACACAACACCTCCTAGAACCCCACCAAGTGTTTCTATTGCATATGATATTGAAACACTAATATCAATTTGTTTTTTTGTCAAAGATGCATAAACAGGGAAAGCCATTCCCGTAATAAGACAATAAGGTAACAGAAAGATAAAGCTTACAAAAAAAGTTTGTGAAGTATTTAAAGCGATGCCTGGCTGAAAAATAAAATTTTTTAAGTATATTAAATAAAAAACTATTAACAAAGGTAAAATGCCCATCCATAATTGTGTAAAAAAAACAAAAACGTTATAATTAAACTTTTTAAAAAATTTACTAATCCAAGCACCTAATCCTGTTATAAGTAGCCAATTAAAAAAAAATATTCCTATTATTAACTCATTTCCCCCAACTACTGATATAAATTCACGTATCATAACAATTTGAGCAATCATAGTAGAAAAACCTAGCATAAACATTAGCAAAAAATTTTGTATAAATCTTTTCTTTATACATTTTAGTGAAGCATTCATACTTTTTGCAGTAAAAAAATTATCTTATAAAAATACACTTTGTAAAGCTAAAATTATAATTGAAAAAACTATGATTGTTATTTTTATTCATAAAATTTATTATCTTTATGTAAATTTTATTCACCAAAAAATATTATAAAAACATAAAAATAAGCTTGATAATTAAATAGTTAAATAAACAAATGAATTTAAAATTAATATTTTGTTTAATTTATTTAT
>DAOTOD010000154.1:0-4155 GCA_035451165.1 Bacteroidales bacterium | reverse complement strand
AAAGTATAACTAAAATTAATGTCCCAAGGTTGGGCAGAGCTAAAATTATTTTTATTAATATCTTTTTTATTTTTCTCAGGTTTAAAAGTTTTAGAAGACAAATTCCAGTTTAAACTTAACGCCCATTCAGACGATGACTTACTAAATATTTTACTGTGTTTAGAATTTTCCCACACTGTAGTGTTAATTAGTCTTCCTAAAGAATCAGTAATATAAGGGCTCCATATACTAGTATACCTAATATCAATATCCTTAAAAAGTCTTGTTCTACCTGATAAAACGAGGTTAGACCAATTTAATGAATCTTTTGCCATATCGTAAGCTGAAGAAATAGTAAAATTTTCAATTAATATGATTTTTTCTATGCCATTTATACTATCTTTTTTAGAATTAATTTTCATTTCAACATTATTAGCTATAGCAAAATTAATAATTCCTGAACGGCCTGCTTGAGGATAACCATATATACCATTTTCAAAAATAGAATAAATAACCGGAGAAGTAGCATTACCATTTAAAGTATAATAATAATAGCCATAATAATATTTAGAAAAATCAGGGTGCCATGAAAAACTTATTGCAGGAGAAACAACGTGCCTTATAGCAATTATAGGCCCTTTATTAAACTTGTACATCCCATATATTCTAGTATTTATAGTAGAACTAAAGCTAAAATCACGAGCAGCTTTAAATCCATTAATAGTATCAATTTTTAGATAAGCCGTATCTAAATTATTAAACCACGCTTTTTTTATAGTTTGTAAATACCATTTCTCATTATAAACAAATAAATTATTTAAAGTAAAATATTTAAATATTTTAAAAGAGTTATAAACAGGTATATTATGATGAACACCATTTTGCATACGTTTAAAAATATTATTACTAAATATTAAAGAATCAAGAGAAGAAATTCTATTTTGGGCATTCATTGAATAAGTAAGACTTATATTTTCATACCATTTATTTTCTCCAATTTTGTTTTTTTTACGAAAAGGATAAAACCTATCAGTTGAAAAAGCAATTTCGGGAAGGTTTAAATCAACAATATGTGTTAAAGTATTCTGACTATGTCTAAAGTTAGCAGAAAAATTATATTTCCTTGCTATAAAGGCCTGATATGAAATATTAGATTGAAAAGTATTAGTAAGATAATCAGACGCTGAAGAAGGATTATATGTATTATAAGAAGAACTCCCGGCATTAACATTAGCCGAAAAACGACTATTAGGCCGTGCACGTTGGTCTTGATTGTGTGACCATTTTATAAAAAAATCTTTATTGTGCTGTGAATCAGGAAGTTCTCTTTCACCCAAATAATTTTCAGCATAATTTATATTAATATTTCCATTATATTTATACCTTTTGTTATAAGAAGAAGAGACTTTAACTGCCCATGATCCTCTTGAATAAATATCACCTCTTAAAGCAAGATCAATATAATCATTAATAGCAAAATAATAGCCACCATTTTCGAGAAAAAAACCTCGATTTGCTGATTCTCCATAAGCAGGTATTAAAATACCAGAAGTTCGGCCTTTTTTATTAGGGAAAAAACCAAATGGTATTGCAAGAGGTGTCGGGACACTTTCTATTACAAGATATGCAGGCCCTGAAACAATTTTATCATTAGGTATAACTTTAGCCTTAGTAAGATGTATGCAAAAATGAGGATCTTCGTGATAATCACAAGTAGTATAAATACCATTTTTAAACAAAGCTGAGTTATCAGGCAATTTCTTTACAATAGCACCTTGCATAAAACCATCACCTTGTTCAGTAACTATATTAGTAATAAACCCTTTTTTTGTTTTAAAACTATATTTAATAGTTTCAGCTACAAAATGACTACTTGCATCGGTGTAATCAGGCTTACCTTTTATTAAACCATTGGTATCAGCCATACCCCGTGCTTGTATAATATCATTCTTAAAAAACACTTCAATGTAATCAGCTTTTAAAGTTATATCTTCATATTTTATTTCCCCATTAACAAACATATAAACTTTTTGCTCTGAGATATCAAAACTTATAGAATCTTTAGCTTTATATTCTACCTTAGATTCAAGTGCATAGTCTGAGGTTTTATTTAAATCCTTATTAGGAATAGTATCTATTAATAATAAAGTATCAACTTTTATTGAGGGTTTAGCAAAACCAGAATTTTGTTTTAAAGAATCTTCATTATTTTGAGCATAAATAATAAAACAATACCTTAATAGTATAAAAATTAAAGTTAAAATATACTTTACAACTTTTTTTATATTTTTATTGTTTGTTATCAATTACTATTTATGGTATTTTTGCGAAAATACTATTTTTATGGTAATTAAAAAATAAGTATTTTTACAATAAAATATTTCATTTACATATTTATGATTGCTAAACGTTTTTTTTTACTATTTCTTATTACACTAAGTTTATTAATACAAGCATCCTCTGTAAAAAATGTGAAGCAATCGTTACAAAAAAACCATAAAATTGTCATAGATGCAGGGCATGGGGGGCATGACCCAGGTGCTATTGGTAAAAACTCAAAAGAAAAAGATATAACGTTAGCAATAGCAATTAAATTAGGTGAAAAAATAAAACAAGCATATAAAAACGTTGAAGTAATCTATACAAGAAAAAATGATGTTTTTGTCGAATTATATAAAAGAGCTAAGATAGCTAACGAAAATCAAGCCGAACTTTTTATAAGCATCCATTGTAACTCCTCTAAAAATTTATTAGCTTACGGAACTGAAAGTTGGGTTATGGGATTACATAAAAGCGAAGAAAATTTAGCAGTAGCTAAAAAAGAAAACTCAGCTATATTATTAGAAGATGATTATCTTTCTAAATACGATGGATTTGATCCTAACTCTCCTGAAGCTAATGCTATTTTCTCCTTATATCAAAATGCTTACCTCGAGCAAAGTCTTATTTTTGCATCGTTAATACAAAAGCATTTTAGAACGTCTTTAAAAAGATGCGATAGAGGCATTAAGCAAGCAGGTTTTTTAGTTCTTTATAGAACCACAATGCCTGGAGTGCTAATAGAAACAGGATTCATTAGTAATCCTGATGAAGAAAAATACTTATCCTCCGAAAAAGGACAAAATAATATAGCAACAGCTATATGCAACGCTTTTATAGAATACTGGGCTAATATAAATGGTATTAACCCAGAAGATAACGATATAGCAGATAAATTTAATTTTATTGAAGAAATAGTAGATAAAGACACTACATCTAATAAAAATAATACTACTGACGTAAATAACATTAAAAACAATACAGATATAATAACTTTTAAAGTTCAGTTTGCTACATCGTCTACAAAAAAATCTTTAAACTCTCCTGAATTTAAAGACCTTGAAAATGTAAGCGTTTATTTTCATCAAGGTATATATAAATATACTGTAGGTGATTTAAATAATTTAGAAGATGCTATTAATTTACAAAAAGAAATGATAAACAAAGGATATAAAGATGCTTTTGTCGTCGCTTTTAAGAACAATGAAAGAATATCACCTTCAGAAGCTGTTAAATTATTAAAAAAAGATTAGTACTTTTGTGTTAATTTTTGACTTTAAATTTTAACCTTTTGAAAAAATTAAAAGAAATAGAAATTGGATTAATAACAGTAATTGCTATTGCTGTTTTATACTGGGGAATAAATTATCTTAAAGGTATTAATCTTTTCAATAGTAAAAGAACTTTTTATGCTATTTATGACCAAGTAAATGGATTAGTAACTTCAAACGTAGTTACTGTTAACGGTTACAAAATAGGTATTGTAGAAAATATTAGCTTTATACATGGTGATCCTAAAGGACGTTTACTTGTAAAATTCAGTATTAATAATAAAGACATTGAAATACCAGCTAATTCTGTTGCTAAAATTCAAAATGACTTATTAGGAACTGCTTCAATAGTAATATTAATAGGTAATTCTCCTGAAAAAGCAAAATCAGGTGATACGCTAAAATCAGCTTTAGCTACTACATTACAACAAGAAGTAAGCTTACAAATGTTGCCTATAAAAACTAAAGCTGAAAATCTTATGCTTTCATTAGATTCTGTTCTAGCTGTTATACAATATGTTTTCAATGAGCAGACAAGAGAAAATCTGTCAAGAAGTTTTGAAAGTATAAAAATAACTATTAAAAA
>DAOTOD010000153.1:0-4204 GCA_035451165.1 Bacteroidales bacterium | reverse complement strand
CAAGTGTATCAATTAATACAGTTAATGTAAGATGCTTTGGATTAAACGACGGACAAGCAACAGCAACTGTAACTGGAGGTACAGCTCCTTATAATTATACATGGGGGCCTAGCGGTATCGCTGGTAATACTCCTGTAGCTTCATCTTTATATGCAGGAACTTATACCTTAACTGTAACAGATGCTAATACATGTCAAACTGTTACTCAAATAGTAATAAATGAACCCACTTTATTGGGGTACTCTTACTCTACTACTGATTTACTATGCTATGGCGATAGCGACGGTATTATTGATATTACACCTTCAGGTGGTGTTGCTCCTTACAACTATACATGGGCCCCTAATGTTTCTTCTTCTAACTCTGCTTCCGGCTTAACTGCAGGAACATATACCATAACCATAACTGATGCTAATGGCTGCGATACAGTGGCAAATATTGATATTAACCAACCTCCACAATTAGTATTATCTACTACAGGTAACTATTCTGCTTGCCTTAACGAAACGGTAACTTTTGGAGCTTCAGCTACTGGTGGAGTAACTCCTTATGTTTTTGACTGGGACAATGGATTAGGACAGGGAGATTCATTCACTATCACAGCAACCACAACTACAACATATAACGTAACTGTAACAGATGCTAATAATTGTACAAGTGGACCGTTATCTTTAACTATAACTGTCTACCCTCCTTTAGCTCTCAATGTTGTCGCTAATCCATCTAATATTTGTGATGGGGATCCTGTCGTTTTAACTGCCACAGGGGGAGGCGGTAATGGAGGCCCTTATACTTACACATGGGATAATGGCATAAATACAAATTCATCTAGTGTCACAGTTTTTCCCAATGTTACAACTACTTATTCTGTAACAGTATCAGATAATTGTACAACACCTTTAGCAACAGCTTCTACAATAGTAACTGTATATCCTACTCCTACGGCATCATTTACATCAGACGTATTTAATGGCTGCCAACCATTTACTGTTAATTTTATAGATTTATCTTCTCCTAATAATATACAATCCTGGGCATGGAACTTTGGTGACCCCTCGTCAGGAGCAAATAATTCTTCAAATCAGCAAAATCCTACTCACACATTTAATCAAAGCGGCACTTATAATATAAGTTTAAGTGTTACAACTCCCGACGGCTGTAAAAATACTTATGTGTACAACAATATGATCACAGTATATCCTAAACCTATACCTTCATTTGTTGCTACACCTAACCCCGGCTCTACACTTAATTCTCTCATAACCTTTTCTGATGCATCAATATATGCGTCTTATTGGAACTGGAATTTTGGTGATAATTTATCTTTAAATAATACTTCCAACTTACCTTCTCCAACTCATACTTATTTATCGGCAGGAGATTATGTTGTTACCTTAGTAGTAACAAGTGATTATGGTTGTATTGATTCTACAACAAATATTATTAAAATATTACAAGATTTTATGTTCTGGGCACCTAATGCTTTTACTCCTAATGAAAACGGAATTAACGATATATGGAAACCATATGGAGTAAATATTGACCCTGATAATTATGAATTATACATTTATGATAGATGGGGCAAAGAAATATTTTTTACCAGAGATATTAACCAAGGCTGGGATGGTACTATTAACAATACCCCTGCACAAGAAGGTATATATAATTGGTTATGCAAAGTTAAAGAACTGAATGGTAAAAAACATATATATAAAGGACGTATAACTTTATATAGGTAAAAATTTCTTCAATTAATAAAAATAATTAAAATTTTAACTTTAAAATTTTGAGAGTTATAAAATTAATTATAACTTTGCACCCTAATTTCTTTTTTAAAAAAAATTACTTAATATATGTATTTAACAAGTGAAATAAAAAAAGATTTATTTAAAAAACACGGAAAATCTGTATTCGATACAGGTACACCTGAATGTCAAATTGCTCTTTTTACTTATCGTATTAAGCACCTCACAGAACATCTGAAAAATAATAAAAAAGATTTGTTTACAGAACGTTCACTTGTTAGGCTTGTAAGTAAAAGAAGAAGATTGCTTGATTATCTTAAAAATAAAGATATTGAAAGATATAGAAAAATTATTAAAGAACTTAACATTAGAAAATAATTTTGTATAATTCTAGATAATCAAAAAGGCAATTTGGATGAGAGATTGCCTTTTTTTATATTTAAAAAAACAATTACTTTATTTATTTTAAAATATTATGGGGAAAAAAATAGGTACTAAAATAACATTTGATTTTGATGAGGGTAGAACTATAGAAATTGAAACTGGTAAACTAGCATCACAAGCTGATGGTTCAGTAGTAGTAAAAACAGGAGATACAATGATTTTAGCAACCGTTGTATCTAAAAAAGAAGCTTCCGAAAATTTTGACTTCTTACCTTTATCTGTAGATTACCAAGAAAAATACTCAGCTACAGGAAGATTCCCAGGAGGTTTCTTCAAAAGAGAAGCAAGACCATCTGAATACGAAATCCTAATATCACGATTAACCGACAGAGCCATAAGACCACTCTTCCCAAAAGATTATCACGCCGAAACACAAGTATTGCTTTATCTTATATCAGGAGATAAAAATATTTTACCTGATACTTATGTTTGTTTAGCAGCCTCTTCTGCTTTGTGTATTTCAGATATTCCTTTTAATGGACCCGTATCAGAAGTTAGAGTTGGAAGAATTAATGGTAAATTTATTATAAACCCTACCGTTAGTGAAATTGCTGAATCTGATATTGATATAATGGTAGCTGCTACAATAAATGATATAATGATGGTTGAAGGAGAAATGAAAGAAATATCTGAAGAAGAATTAATAGCAGCCCTAGAATTTGCACATCAAGCTATTAAAAAACAATGCAAAGCCCAAATAGAGTTAGTAAACAAAATAGGAACTATAACAAAAAGAGAATATTCTCACGAACTTAATGATAACGAACTAGAAAAAAAATTAAGAGATTACTGTTATTCCAAAATATATGAAGTTGCTTCTTCAGCTATACCTAACAAACACGAAAGAAGTAAAGCTTTCGAAAATATAAAAGAAGAATTCATATCTACTTTGTCAGAAGAAGAAAAAAATACTAAATCTGCCATTGTTGAACGTTACTTTCACGAACTCCATAGAGAAGTAATTAGAAATATGATGTTAGAGAAAAATATAAGATTAGATGGCAGAAAAGCCGATGAAATAAGACCAATATGGGGCGAAGTAAATTATTTACCTGCTGCTCACGGAAGTGCAATATTTACAAGAGGCGAAACCCAATCTTTAACAACTGTAACTCTAGGAACAAAGCTAGATGAACAAATAATAGACGGCGCAGTTATTGAAGGTAAAAGTTCTTTTATATTGCACTATAACTTCCCTCCTTTCTCAACAGGAGAAGTTAAACCCATAAGAGGAACTTCTAGAAGAGAAATAGGACATGGTAACTTAGCCCTAAGAGCCCTAAAACCTGTCATCCCACAAAACGGAGATATTAACCCTTACACTATAAGAGTAGTATCTGATATACTAGAATCAAATGGCTCATCATCTATGGCCACAGTATGTGCCGGTACTTTAGCACTAATGGACGCAGGAGTAAAAATATCAAAACCAGTATCAGGTATAGCCATGGGATTAATCTCCGATGATAAAGGACGCTATATGATACTATCAGATATACTCGGCGATGAAGACCATCTTGGCGATATGGACTTTAAAATTACTGGTACAATAGATGGTATAACAGCTTGTCAAATGGATATAAAAATGAATGGCTTACCTTATAACATACTTAAACAAGCTTTAGACCAAGCTAAAAAAGGAAGACTACACATACTAAAAGAAATGGAAAAAATTATTGATAAACCAAGAGATGATTATAAACCTTTTGTACCTAGAATCGAAAAACTAATGGTACCTAAAGAATTCATAGGAGCAATAATTGGCCCAGGTGGTAAAATAATTCAAGAAATTCAAACAGCAACTAATACTACTATTATTATTGACGAAGTTGGTGATTTTGGCATAGTTGATATCTTTTCAAGTAAAAAAGAAGATATTGATGCAGCTAAAGCTAAAATAAGGGCTATTACAGCTATCCCTGAAGTAGGTGAAGTATATGTCGGAGAAGTAAAAAATATTCAACCTTTTGGCGCTTTTGTAGAAATATTACCCGGTAAAGACGGTTTATTACATA
>DAOTOD010000152.1:0-4205 GCA_035451165.1 Bacteroidales bacterium | reverse complement strand
TAATTATTAATTGTAGTAATAATATAGAGATGGGAGTAAAAAAATTTAATAAATAATAACTAATAGTAGTATTGGTATAATTTTTTAAAATACAACTAATTAAGTTTGTGTCTTCTAAGCTGTTTTGTTGTATTGCAAATCCTCTTAATAATAAACTTAAAAGTATAATAAAAATGAATAATAAATATTTACCTTTCAACGCTTTTAATTTTATTTATAAAATCTTCAATAGCTTTATTGTCTATGTCAGAAACAGAGTTATTAATTTTTGCAATTTTTTTTACTAAAAATTTTTCTATAAAGTTCATTTTTTCAAATAGTAGTTCTCCTCCTAATATGCCATTGGCAATACTATTTTTTCTTAACACTTCAGGGTATGCATTTTCAAATTCAGCAACCTCATTTTCTTTAAACATTCTGCATATAAATAAAGCAATATGTTTTTGTTGAAGTGTAGAGATATTTTTTAAACAAAATTTTTTCATCTCTTTTTGTATTCTTCCTGCATGTATTGAAGCTCCTAATATTATTATGTCGGCATCCTTAATGTTAATAGATTTAATTTTTTTTAAATCAATAATGTCTATATTTTCATTGTTAAAATGTGAGGCTATTATGTTAGTAATTTTTTCGGTTGTACCATGCCGTGAAGAAAACACAAAAGAAATTTTCATAAGGGAATGATTAAAGGTTATACAAAATTATGATATTTACCCTATCAAAAATAATTTAAACAAAATTTATTTGTTTGATATTTAATGCAGCCGCTCCTAATATAGCAGCATCTGCTTCAGGTAAAATAGATTTTAAAATTTTTGTTTTCCCTTTAAACATATGAGGTATGTTTTTTTCTAGCGATTCTAATGTGGTTTTAAATAATAAATCATTAGCTTTAATTATTCCTCCAAAAAGAAATATTGCTTCAGGATTAAATATACATATACAATTAGCTAAAGCTAAGCCAAGAATCTCCCCAGTTTTATTATAAGTTTTTAAGGCATATTTATCGCCTTGTAAAGCAAGTTCTAAAATTATTTTAGGAGTTAAGTTTTTTATATTTTTATTTGATAATTCTAAATAAGTAGTAACAATACCATTAGCATTGCAATAAGCTTCAAAACAGCCTTGTCTGCCGCAGTTACATTTTCTACCTTCAACGGGGAAAAGTATCATGTGTCCTATTTCACCAGCTAAACCATTATGCCCATGCATAATATTACCGTTTATTACTATTCCCCCTCCTATACCTGTCCCTAATGTGATAGTTATAAAATCTTTCATACCTTTAGCTCCACCATAATAAAGTTCTCCAATGGCAGCAGCATTAGCGTCATTAGTTAATAAAGTTTTTAACCCAGTATAATTCTCTATCATATTGGAAATAGGGATTATCCCTTTCCATTTTATATTCACTGCATTTTCAATAGCTCCTGAATAATAGTTGCCGTTAGGCGCTCCTATACCTATTCCTGCAAGTGGTAAATTGATTTTATTTTTAAGTTCATTAATTTTTATATATAAAGCTTTAACATAATCTTCAATAGTTTCATAATTTGTTGTTTTTATAGTAGTTTTAGATAAAATAATTCCATCATTATTTACTAAACCTATAGAAGTATTAGTTCCTCCAATATCTATTCCTACATATACATTTTGCATAAATAGTTAATTTTTATATATTAATCGTGTAAAGATTGCTAATTGTGGCATATATTTTTTATTGTCTCCTAAATTTATTTTAGAATAGTAGCAAGTAAAGGATGGTTCTAATGAAAGAGTTTGATTAAGCCAAAATTGTAAATTACCTGTTATTAAACCTCCTATATTAATGCCTCCTTCAATAATATTATAATAATCATAGTATGGGTCCTTAATAGAAAATTGTAAGTTTTCTATTTGAATTTTTGATTCTTTTACTCTAACAGAATTAATGTTAATACCTGTTTCTATACCAAAATATACATTATTAAATAAATGAAATGAATGTCCGTAGCCTAAATCAAAATTTATACGATCTTCTACGCCCCATATATTTGCTTTATATAAATTTGCTTCTGGACTTGAATACTGGGGCTGTAGCAATTTTAATGTAAAAATATCGTTTGTTTTAACTTTAGAATAATTAGCCTGTATAAAAAAAGCATCTTTATTAGTAAAGTTATATTTGGCATTGATACCTATGTAAGCTGATGGATTAAAATGCATATTACTAGGCATTTCATCAATTTGAAAATCATATCCTCCAAGAACTTGCTTTATTCTATCATAATTTTGTTGATATTGAAAAATATATAAGACTTTATAAGATACAGATCCACTACTATCGAGCCCGTTATAATAATTAGCAGTGTATCTATTGGCAAAATAACTTCCTATGTTAAAACCTATATATAATCCTTTATAAGTTATAGTATCTTTTTTTAAAGATTCTGCATTTGTATTAATTACAAAGAAAAAAAGTAAAATTATTTGAGCCTTTAATATTATTTTAATTTTGAGCATTATGATAATAAATCATATTTTTAACAAAATTAAAATAAAGATAATTAATATAAATATTTTTTTAATAACTTTGCAAAACGAAAAAGGCCCCGTAGCTTAATTGAATAGAGCATCTGACTACGGATCAGAAGGTTGCAGGTTTGAGTCCTGCCGGGGTCACTAGATTTGATAAGGGTTTCAGAACTAAAAAACTGAGACTTTTTTTATTTGCTGTATGGCTATATTGTGTTTCTAAAAAATTATTTTTTTCTTATCAGCTACACATTATTAGTGCCCAGCTATAAAATTATTGCTTAACATAAAACCTTTTAATTTGTCTGCCTGGTTTATAACACCTATTATGATATAATTGCAATGCTAATATATCTGATAAAATAGCAAAATGCCTTATGAGTAAAATATTGGGTACAAATAGCATTTTACCCCGCATCCTAAAAAATGAAATACTGTATAAAACAACAGAATTTGAGATGACACTGAATAAAATTCCGCACTAATGAATTATAAAAGAGGATTTATTCAATTAATTAATTAATAACTTGACATTGTAAAAACAAAGTGTAACTAATACATTTTTAATTAAATAAGAATAAGAATATTTTATTTTGAAATATGTATTTGATGGGGAATGAATTATTTATTAAAATATTTTGTAATTTTGCGAAATATAAACACATTAAATCAAAATCAACAATGGAAAATCAAAAATTTCAAATTGTAAGTTGCAGCGGCGCTTCCAATACCGGAAAGTTTGCAGACGAAGTAGCCCGTGTTTTAATGAGCCAGGGAAATGCAAAAATGCTATGCCTTGCCCGTTTCAGCATTGATAAACCTTTTGCCAAAACCACAAAAGGAGAAATTGCCAAACTGGTTGTTCTGGATGGATGTTCGATAGATTGTGCAAAGAAAACCATGCTGGAAAACGGTATTGAAAATTTCACACATATCCACACAACCGATTATGGTATTGTAAAAGGTCAAACACCTTTCAGTAAAGAAAAGGCGATGGAAATAGTGGAGGATATTAAAGAACGAGTAAAGTAAACGCTGGAGTAAATCGTTTTTAAATTATTGAAAATGGGGCATAATCACCAGCACACTGCAAAGGTTGGAAACCTCAACAGGGCTTTTATCATTGGCATTGGCATAAATATTTTGTATGTAGTTATCGAATTCTCGGCAGGTTTGTATTATAACTCACTTTCTTTAATTTCTGATGCAGGTCACAATTTAAGTGATGTAGCAGCACTCGCTTTGGCATTGCTGGCATTCCGCCTGGCAAACCTAAAGGCAAACGATAAGTTTACTTATGGCTATAGGAAATCAACCATACTGGTTTCGCTAATCAATTCAGTAGTTCTCTTTGTTGCTATAGGCGGTATTATTTGGGAAAGTTTCAGCCGCTTGCATAATCCGGTGGTTTTACAAGGACTACCCATTTCCATAGTAGCAGGAATAGGCATTGTCATTAATACTTTTTCTGCAATGCTCTTTTTTAAAGATAAAGAAAGTGATTTGAATGTAAAAGGTGCATATCTGCATTTAATAGCTGATGCTGCCGTTTCGCTGGGAGTGGTTATTTCAGGGGGACTAATTTACTTTTTTCATATCTACTGGCTTGACTTGGTTATGAGCCTCATTATTGTTTTGGTAATTTTCTATTCAACATGGACACTTTTTAAAGACAGTCTTATTCTTACACT
>DAOTOD010000151.1:0-4211 GCA_035451165.1 Bacteroidales bacterium | reverse complement strand
ATTTATCATTAAAACATTTTGATTACAAAACACTATAAATATTGTACAACAAATAATAGAAAAGATAATGAATAATACAAATATTAATGATTATAAGTTTACTAAAATACGAATGATAAAAGTTGTTTTTATACCTTTTTTATTTTCGTTATTAAGTTTTATTAATTTAATTTTAAATTCAATATTTTTTTCTTTAGTTATATCTTTATTATAAAGAAAAATGACAAATCATTTGAAGTAATTTTTAATAAATAAAATTAATAAAAATGGACATATCAGTAATAATACCATTATATAACGAGGTAGAATCAATAGAAGAATTAACCTTATGGATTGATAAAGTTATTTCAGCAGAGGGATTAAGTTATGAAATAATATTAATAGATGATGGGAGTGAAGATGGGTCGTGGAACAAAATCATAGAATTATCAAAAACTAATTCTTTTGTAAAAGGCATAAAATTTAAGAGAAATTATGGTAAATCTGCGGCTATAAATGTAGGTTTTAGCGTTTGCAAAGGGGAAGTAATTATAACTATGGATGCTGATTTACAGGATAATCCTGACGAAATTCCTTATTTGTATAAGATGATTAAAGTCGATGGGTTTGATTTAGTATCTGGGTGGAAGAAAAAACGTTATGATCCGCCAAGTAAAACTATTCCTACGAAGTTATTCAACTGGGCAACAAGGAAGATGTCGGGCATTAAATTACATGATTTTAACTGTGGTTTAAAAGCCTATAAACGTGAAGTAGTCAAAAGCATTGAAATTTATGGAGAGATGCATCGTTATATACCTGTAATTGCTAAATGGGCTGGTTTTAAAAAGATAGGAGAAAAAGTAGTTGCACATCAGCCTCGTAAATATGGTAAGAGCAAATTTGGCTTTAATAGGTTTATAAATGGTTTTTTAGATTTATTATCCATAAGTTTTACTTCACGTTTTTCTAAGAAACCCATGCATTTTTTTGGGACGTTAGGTACAATAACTTTTATATTTGGTTTTATAATAGCAGTTTATTTAGCGATAGCTAAAATATTCTTTGAAGCTTACAAAATGACAGAGAGGCCTTTGTTTTATTTAGGTATATTAGCTATGATAATAGGGACACAATTATTTTTAACAGGTTTTATTGCAGATATGATTTCTCGTATATCGCCTGATAGGAATAAATATATTATTGAAAGTACAACTTATAATGAATAAAAAAATTGTTATTTTAGGTCCAGCTTATCCATTAAGGGGAGGAATTGCTTCATATAATGAGCGATTATTTAAAGCTCTTTTTAGTCAAGGTTATGACGTAAGAATTGAATCCTTTCGATTACAATACCCTAGTATTTTATTTCCTGGTAAGACTCAATATTCTAACAGTAGTCCTCCAGAAAATATTAAAATTGTTAGTACTATCAATTCTATAAATCCATTAAATTGGATAAAAATTGGTTATAAATTAAAAAAAGAAAATCCCGATATTTTAATAATTCGTTATTGGCTTCCTTTTATGGGGCTATGTTTAGGTACTATAGCCAGAATAATTAAAAAAAATTCCTTTACTAAAATAATTTCAATAGTTGATAACATAATTCCTCACGAAAAAAGGTATGGTGATAAATTATTAACTAAATATTTTATTAAGCCTATAGATGGATTTATTGTAATGAGTAATACTGTAATGGAAGATTTATTAAGTTTTGATACGCATAAGCCTAAAATTTTAAGTCCTCATCCACTATATGATAATTTTGGTAATATTATAGACAAGGAAACTGCTAGAAAATTTTTACACATTAGCAATGATAAGTATTTAATTCTATTTTTTGGATTAATAAGGGATTACAAAGGGTTAGACATATTACTCAAAGCATTAGCGATAGAAGAGTTAAAAAATTTTAATATAAAACTAATGGTTGCAGGGGAATTTTATTCGGATGCGTCATATTATTATAATTTAGTAAAAGAGCTCAATTTAGAAGATAAAGTTATTTTCACTAATTCCTTTATTCCTGATGAAGAAGTAGCATATTACTTTTGTGCTTCTGATTTAGTGGTCCAGCCATATAAAACAGCTACTCAGAGTGGTATAACACCATTGGCTTATCATTTTAATATTCCTATAATAGTCACTTCTGTTGGAGGGTTAGCCGAGATGGTACCTAACAATGTAGTGGGATATGTTGTTAATCCAGAGCCTTTATCTATTGCCCAAGCTATAATTAAATACTTTAAAGAAAACAAACGAGAAAAGTTCATCAATAATATAATTATTGAGAAACAAAAATACTTATGGGATAATATGGTTAAAGCAATTGAAGAGTTAGCAAATAAGATAAAAAAATAAATTTACGACAATTCATGTATAACTAGTCCACTTCTTAATTTAGGTTCGAACCACGTTGTTTTAGGAGGCATAATATTACCTGAATCTGCTATATTTATAAGTTGTTTCATTGATACGGGATATAAAGCAAAGGCAACTTTCATTTCGCCACTATTAACTCTTTTTTCAAGTTCTGTAAGGCCTCTAATACCTCCTACAAAATCTATTCTTGTGTCGGTTCTTAAATCTTTTATTCCTAAAATCTTATCAAGAACAAGGTTAGATAATATAGTTACATCAAGTACAGCAATAACGTCATTATCATCATAAGTACCTTCTTTAGCTGTGAGAGAATACCATTCACCATCTAAGTACATTCCAAAATTATGTAATTTATTAGGTTTATATATGGTTTTTCCTTTTTCTTCTATATAAAACACATTTTTCAGTGCAGAAATAAATTCTTCTTTAGTTAAACCATTTAAATCTTTTACAACTCTATTATAATCAATGATAGTAAGTTGATTATCTGGGAAATGGACGGCTAAGAAATAATTATATTCTTCTTTTCCTGTATGGTTAGGATTATTTATTTTTTTTTCATAACCTACCAATGCAGCTGCTGCTGTACGATGGTGGCCATCAGCTACATAAACATAAGATATATTAGCAAAAAGTTCTATAATTCTTTTTATAATATTATTATCTTTTATTATCCAAAAATGATGGCCTACTCCGTCGTCAGCAACAAAATCATATTCAGGTTTATTTATTTTAACGAAATTTTCGACTATTTGGTCAATTTCAGGTACAGCAGGATAAGCAAAAAAGACAGGCTCCATGTTAGCATTAGTTATGCGAACGTGTTTCATTCTATCTTCTTCTTTATCTTTACGTGTCAATTCATGTTTTTTAATAATACCATTCATATAATCATCGACGGCAGCACATCCTACAATACCATATTGAGTTTTACCATTCATAGTTTGAGCATATATATAAAGGTATTCTCCATCATCATATTTCAGCCAGCCATTTTGTTTAAATTTTTCAAAATTTTCTTTTGCTTTATCATAAACGGGCTGGGAATGCACATCAGTACCTGGTGGTAAATCAATTTCGGGTTTTATTATATGCAACAAAGAATATTCATTCCCTGCAGCTTCTATTGCAGCTTCTTCAGAGTTTAAAACATCATATGGGCGAGAAGCCACCTTATCTACAATATCACGTCGTGGGCGTAATCCCTTAAAAGCTTTTAATATTGCCATATTAAATAAATTATATTATATAAAAACCTTTATATATAATGGATTTATGGAGAAAGAAGTATAGTATATAAACGTATTAATTAATTAACAGTATTATCAAAATCATCATCATCGTCATCATTAACATTATCGTGTGATCCACTATTACTTCTAGTACTTTTTTGCAATGAGCTAATAAGGGCGCCTATCATTTTTGTCATTTCAATAAGTTCATTGCGAGAATATTCTTCAGCTGATTCATCAATATATCCAAATTTTTTAGCCAAAGTTGTAAGTACTACACATTCTCTTATTGAGCTTTTACCCATTTTAAGGCAATAAATAAATTGTCCCTTATTTCTCCCTGAGCCTTCAGCTATATTTATAGCAATAAACTGAGCCGCTCTACTAAAGTGATATGCCAGTCCTCTGATTTCATGTTCAGGGAAATCTTTAGTAACATTTTTTACCCAAATAGCATAATCAAGGGCTTTGTGGTAAATTCTTAAATCTTCAAACCTAAAAAAGTTGAAATTTTTTTCTTCTTCCATAGTGTTTTTTTTTATTGTTAAAAGTTTTTTAAGTTTATTTTATAATATTATTTTTATTTATTTACTTGATAAGTTCGATCGCCTTTTT
>DAOTOD010000150.1:0-4257 GCA_035451165.1 Bacteroidales bacterium | reverse complement strand
TGTAAAATTAATAAGTTAAGTTTTTTTGATAAAAGCGGATTCTCTTTGAAGAATTTTAAAGGAAGAGTTAAAATTAGTGAAGGGAAAATAAGTATTGATGATTTATTTTTAATTACTAATAATAGTAAAATAAACGGTAGTATATCGTTTTATGGGAATGATTTTAATAGTTTTAATCATTTTGTAGATAGTGTATATATTGATTCAAAGTTGGATAATTCTATTGTAAGCTTTAAAGATATAGCTTTTTTTGCTCCAGAATTATTAGGGATGAATGCCAATATTAACTTATCGGGCGATATTAAAGGTGAAATAGCTCATTTGAAATTAAAAAATTTATTTTTGAAATATGGGAATTTCACTGAATTTAAAGGTGATATTACAATGATTGGTTTGCCTGATATACACGAAACATTTATTAAAGCTATTATTAAAGATTTTAAAACACACACTTCTGATATTAAATCTATTCAACTCCCGTCGGACAATAATACAGAACCTGTTTTAATACACTTACCACAAGAAATAAATAACTTAGAGAATATAAATGTAAAGGGTGTTTTTATTGGTTTTATTAACAATTTTGTATCTAAAGCTGTTTTTACTACAAATTTAGGTTTATTAAAAACAGATATAACACTTAAAAAATTAGATAATAAAAAAGAAAAATTTCTTTATTATGGTGATTTACAGGCTAATAATTTTAATATAGGCAATATAATTGGTAGTAATAGTAAATTAGGTAGTATAAGTTGTAAGTTAAATATATCAGGAATAGGGATAAATATTGATAATATTAAAGCTAATATATCAGGTATAGTTGATTCACTTTACTTTATGGATTATTGTTATAAAAATATTGATATTAAAGGGGATTTTATGGAGAAAAAATTTAAAGGCAATTTGTTAATTTATGACCCTTATATAAAACTTAATTTTTCGGGACTTATTGATTTTTCTGATATTGACACATTACCTTTGTTTGATTTTAAAGCTAAACTACAAAATGTTTATTTGTCGAAGTTAAATTTATTTAAAAGAGACTCTATGCCTATTTTATCAGCCAATATGGTTATGAAATTTAAAGGCAATAATATTGATAATATTTTTGGTAATATACTTGTTGATAGTTTATATTATTCTGAAGGCAAAAAAAAGTATTTTATTAATAAAATTAATTTATTAGTCGATAATGATGATAAGAATAACAAAAAATTAGAACTAAATTCTGATTTTGTATATGCTTCTGTTTGTGGAAGTTTTAAATTTAGTTATTTGCCTGCTTCATTAGATAATTTTTTAGATGATTATTTGCCTTCTTTTGTACTATATAAAAAATCTTATTCTGATGTTAATTTACCAGAAGAAAATTTTGTTTATGAAATAAATTTAAAAGAAATTAATCCTTTGTTTGAATTATTTTTTCCTAAATTAAAAATACTTTCTAATGCTTTGTTTAAAGGTAATTATAGCTCTATTAATAATTTCTTTGAAATAAATGGGGTTTTACCTCAACTTGAATATATAGATTATATTTTTAAAAATATAAATTTTAATGTTAAAACTGAAAATCATATTATTAATACTAACATTAATTGCTCTAAACTATATGTAAATAAAAATATAATTTTTGAAAACGCTGATGTTAAATCAGATATAAAAAATGATAGTATTTTATTTACAATAGGTTGGGATAATCTTAAAGATAGTTCTAAAAATAGTGGGCAACTTGTGGGGTATATGTTTTTTAAAACTAAATCTATGCTTGAGTTAAGTTTGGCTCCTTCTTTTTTTGTAATAAATGATTCTATATGGAATGTTAATGAAAAAAATGAAATATTTATTGATACAAATTCAATTAAAATAGTAAACCTAATACTTCAATCTAAAAATCAAAAAATAATTATAAATGGTACTATCTCAGAAAATATTAAAGATAAACTTTTAATTACTTTTAAAGACTTTAATATTTCAAATATTGATCCATTCCTTATAAAACAAAATGTTGATATAGATGGTATTATAAATGGCATGGTAGAAATAGTTGATTTATATAAATCAATAAATTTTTATTCCGATGTGAAGATTAATGATTTTGCTTTTAATAAGGATAGGCTTGGAACAGTAGTGTTAAAAAGTTCGTGGGATAATATAAAACAAGGGTTACTTGTAAAAGCAGATGTTATTTACAAAGGTAATATAGGCGAAAATATACCTTTATCTGTAAATGGTTATTATTATCCTACCGATAAGAAAAATAATTTTGATTTAAATATTGATGTCGAAAATTTGAAACTTACTTCGATAGAAAAATATTTGGCAGGAATTATTTCAAATTTGAGAGGCAAAGCTAGTGGTAAATTAAAATTAACAGGTAAAACTGAAAATCCTCAACTTTTAGGATATATAAACCTTTTTCATGTTGGGTTTCATTTAGATTACCTTGGTACAAATTATTCACTTATGGGAAAAATTTTTATTTCTCCCAACACTTTTTCATTCGACAGTATTATTGTATATGATAATAATAATAATCAATACAGAGGAAATACAGCCGAGTGTAGTGGCAAAATTTTTCATAATGCTTTCAATGATTTTAAATTTGATATTACTATTAAACCATATAAATTTACTTTATTAAATACAAATTCTACACAAAATGAATTATTTTATGGACAAGTTATAGCTTCAGGAGTAGTTAATATTAAAGGCACTACCGATAATATATTTATTGATGTATCAGCTAAAACAGAAAAAGATACACGCTTTGTTCTACCTTTTAATAGTACGGGCGAAATTACAGAAAGTAATTTTATATATTTTATCACTAAAGATAGTATTAATAATAAAAGTGAAACGATAACTGAACAAATGGCTAATAATACGGGTAATATTCAGTTGAAGTTTAACTTAGATGTTACACCTGAAGCAGAGATTAAAATAGAGTTTGACCCTAAAATTGGAGATGTAATTACGACCAGAGGAAAAGGTAATTTTTTAATTAATGCTTCAACTAATGGTGATTTTAGTATGTTTGGCCAATATACTATAACTGAAGGTGATTATTTGTTTACTTTCGAAAATGTTATTAATAAACATTTTAAAATTGCCAATGGAGGCACAATTTCATGGAATGGAGACCCTTATTTAGCCGATGTTTCAATACAAGCAATTTATGATAAGCCCAGAGCTCCATTGTATGATTTAGTTATGCATGTAGATTCTTCAAGTAAATACCGTCAAAAAATACCAGTCTATTGTATATTAGGTTTATCAGGGAGTTTGTTTAATCCTAATATTTCTTTTGATATTGAATTACCCGGTGCTGACGAAAAAACTAAAGAGCTTTTTTATACTGTGTTAGATACTGCAAATGATCAAGAAATGATAAGACAGGTGTTTTCGTTAATGGTATTGAATAGGTTTTTACCTAAACAAAATACTTATGATAACCCTTTAGGAGTTGGAGTTGGCAATACTTCATTTGAAATGTTATCAAGCCAACTTAGTAATTGGCTTTCACAGATTAGTAATAAATTTGATATAGGATTTAATTATCGCCCAGGTGATGCACTTAACAGTAATCAGGTTGAAGTTGCTCTTAAAACACAATTTTTTCAAGATAGGTTAATAATAGATGGTAATTTAGGTATGGCAAATGAAACGTATAGCTCGCATTCGCAAGCTAGTAATATCGTCGGTGATGTAAATGTGGAATATAAACTTACTGAAGATGGCAGGGTGCGTATTAAAGCATATAATAAAGCAAATACTGCAGAATTATTAGAAAACAATGCTCCCTACACTCAAGGTATTGGTATATTTTATCGTAAAGAATTTAATAGTTTCTATGATATTTTAAAAAAAAGAAAATAAATAGTAAGTTAAATAAAATATTTAATCGACTTTCTTAATATGTTTTTAATACATATAAAAGAAAACATTTCTTTAGGTTTGCTACAAGACAAGTTTTTTTATTTAAAACTCTAATAAATAAAGCAATATAAAAACTTAAATTAAAGAAGACGATGCATTATTTTATGGGTATCTCCTGATGCAACGTACTCTGATGTTAGTACCTTTTAAAGCAGTGATGGGACTACCAGTGCTAAAATTATACCCATGAGCATACATTTCAGAGGATTGACTTGAGCTCCAGTATGTAGTGGCAGCAAAATTGCCAATATTATTTTTTTCTAAATACATTTGATATAATTCGCCAGATGATGGTAAAAACCAATCGGAGAAGCCACCTGC
>DAOTOD010000149.1:0-4267 GCA_035451165.1 Bacteroidales bacterium | reverse complement strand
TTTGGTTTAAAAGTTTCTCCTGCAATGTCATGGATTAAACCTGATATAAAAACTATAAGTTACGAAGGATCAAGAATTAATATTAATGGTGGCCTTATAACAGATTTTAATTTTACAAATAATTATGCTTTTTCTACAGGATTTGAAATTATAAGTTTTGGTGGTAAATTGGGATACCCTAATAGTACTGCTGACTCTGTATATTATATTCCTAGTGAAGATACTATACCCTTTCTTTTATTAAACAGAACATATAGACTAAGATATGTAAACTTGCCTTTAACTTTAAAACTTAAAACTAATCAAATAGGCTCTATGGTTTACTATGGTCAATTTGGTTTTGATATGGGTCTTAGATGGAGAGCCTTAGCAGATGATGAAGGATATCAGAAAAGAATAACTACTACTAATAAAGATGTTACAGTACAAGAAGATGTAAGTTTTTTTAGGCTATCTTTAAATGTAGGCCTAGGTGTTGAGTATAATTTAGCAGGTAATACTTCACTATTGATAGGTGCAAACTATAATAATGGTTTTACAAATGCTTTTAGAAAGGAATCGAAAGTATTAGCTAACAAAAATGGTTCGAGACTAAAGCAAAATGCTTTTGCTAATTATGTAGCTCTTTCAGTGGGAGTATTATTTTAAAAACTTTTAAATGTGAAAATCGCAATAGCTCAACTTAATTATCAAGTAGGTAATTTTTTATCGAATACAAATAAAATTATAAAAGCAATAAATGATGCTAAAAAATTAAAATGCGACATTGTAGTTTTTTCTGAACTAGCGGTATGTGGTTATCCTCCTAAAGATTTTTTGCTTTATCAAAGTTTTATTGATAAAAGTTATGATAGTATAAAAGAAATTGCTCAACATTGTGATAATATTACTGCAATAATTGGTGCTCCCGAAATTAATGAAAATAAAAAAGGTAAGCCATTATATAATTCTGCTTTTGTTATTTCTGGTAGGGAAATAATATCTGTAATAAGAAAAACTTTATTGCCAGATTATGATGTTTTTGATGAATATTTTGAATCTAATAAATTTTTTAATGTAGTTAAAATAAATGGATTAAATATAGCTCTTACTATTTGTGAGGACTTATGGGATGTTCAGGCACGATCTTTATATGTAACTTCTCCTATGGAAAATCTTATAAAACAAAAGCCTGATATTATTATCAATATTGCAGCATCTCCTTTTAGTGTTAATCAATTAAATATTCGTGAAGATATACTTTCAGCTAATGCTAAAAAATATAATCTCCCTTTAATTTATGTAAATCAAGTTGGTGCCCAAACAGATTTGATTTTTGATGGTAGTTCTTCGGTATTTAATTCGTTGGGCGAAAAAATATGTCAACTACCTTTTTTTGAGGAAAAATTAGAAGTTATTGATATTGATCAAATATCTTATTTGCCTTCTCTAACGCTAATAAATAAAAGTGAAATTGCACTTGTTCATGATGCTTTAATTTTCGGGATAAAGGATTATTTTGCTAAAATGAATTTTACAAAAGCTATATTAGGCTTATCTGGAGGGCTTGATTCGGCAGTTTGTCTTGTTTTAGCTACTAAAGCTTTAGGTAAAGAAAATGTAAAAGCTTTATTACTTCCATCTCAATTTTCATCAGAATATTCAATCACAGATGCAATTAATATAGCTGATAATATAGGGTGTGATAAAGAATTAATTTCTATTAAAGAAATATATGACTGTTTCGAAAATACTTTAAAACCTTATTTTAAAAATTTACCATTTAATATTGCTGAGGAAAATATTCAATCTCGGATAAGAGCGGTTATTTTAATGGCTTTTTCAAATAAATTTGGTTATATATTATTAAATACTTCAAATAAAAGTGAATTAGCTGTAGGCTATGGAACTCTTTATGGTGATATGTGTGGAGGCTTATCAGTATTAGGTGATGTTTATAAAACAAAAGTTTATGAATTAGCTTATTTTATTAATAAACATGAAGAAGTTATTCCTAAAAATATCATTCTTAAACCACCTTCAGCTGAGCTAAGACCTAATCAAAAAGATACTGATTCGTTACCCGAATATTCAATATTAGATAAAATACTTTATTATTACATAGAAGAAAATAAAACTCCTCAAGAAATTGTAAATAATGGCTTTAATGATAATTTGGTACGTTATGTTATTAATATGGTTAATGCAGCTGAATATAAAAGAGCACAATTTGTACCAATATTAAGAGTTACTTCTAAAGCTTTTGGTATAGGGCGACGTATTCCTATAGAAGGCAAGTATTGTTTTTAACATAAATTTTATGATTTAGTATTTAATATTTTCCAGCCTTTAATTAGTAATATTGTAAAAGAGATTCCAAAAAGTATTCCTCCTATGGCTTGATTTTCTTTCCATGTGCCTTTTAACAAATCTATAGTGCCGAAAATAATACCGGTTATGCCAAGCATTAAAAAAAAATAAAATACATAAGAATCAAAAACAGTTCTTGTATATTGTTGTTTTTTACGTTGGGTTATATTTATTTGTGAAGGTTGTTTTTCTTTATAATAATTATTTGCTGCTCGTTTACTAATACCGTAACGTTTATAATAGTAATCATTATGTTTTAGTTCATTTTTAACAGTTCTGTATTTTAACAGAAAGTCATAACCTCTCCTTCTGTCTTCATTAATTAAAACATGGTAGGCTTCGTTCAATAATTGAAAAGCTGTTTTATCTTCTTCTTTACCAGTAATATCAGGATGTAATTGCTTCGCTTTAAGTCTATATGCTCTGCGAATTTCGTCGGAGCTAGCCTCATATGAAACACCTAAAATGTTATAGTAATCTTCTAACATTTAATAATAATAACATTTTATTTAATTATTTAAAACACATGATATTTGAAATATTTCTTGTAGGCCAGCGAGTGTAGTTAGTTTGATACTTATTTACAAATATGGTGTTCCATGTTGATCCTGCTGTTGGTGAAGCACAATTTGGCAAGTTATTATGTGTACATGGATTGTAATATTCAGTATTATAGGTGATAACCCATCCAACTTTATTGTTATTGTATAATGGATTAATAGCTATGCAGTTAGAAATGCTATAACCAGAATTTGCAGCAGATGGGTATAAGTCAGCCCATGTTAAATAGTCTTTGCCATCAATACAATCGGCATAGCCTTGAAATATTTGAAATACAGTACTTGTACCAGTTGGACCTGTAGCACCAGTTGCTCCAGTAGGACCAGTTGGACCAGTATTACCATTAACACCAGTAGGCCCTGTAGGACCCATTAATTGTTGCCAATTATTTCCATTATAATACCATAACCCTGCTGAATTATCTATTTGATATATTATAAGTCCTGTTTCGGGCGTTGGTATGTTTAACTTTTCTACTTCTGTCATACGCGGAATTAATATACCTTTTGAATTAGATGATACATCTAATATTGCTGATGGATGTGCACTTGTTCCTGTAGTATTTATAGAAACTCCTCCCAAATTTTGGGATATACATAAAGTTGCATGTAATAAAATTACTGGAACTAATAAATATTTTTTCATGTTTTTAAATTTGTAAATTGTTTATTTTAATGAAAAGCTTGTAATTATGTGCTTATTATTTAATAAATTTTAAGTAAATATAAATATTTTTAATTAATAATGTAAATATTTTTTAAATTAGATGATATCCTTTAATTTTTTATAAGTTATTATAAAAAAAAATAAAAATATGTAATTATGAAAATAGCTAGTTATTATATTCTACAAGATAATTATGTTAAATGTGAATTATGCCCACACAATTGCTTAATTTCTGATATGAAAGAAGGAATATGTAAAGTAAGAAGGAATGTTAATAAAGTTTTATATTCTTTAAATTATGGTGTCGTTACTGCAATAAATATTGACCCTATTGAAAAAAAACCTTTATATCATTTTTGGCCCGGTAGTAAAATTTTATCTATAGGTACTAAGGGTTGTAATTTTAAATGTATTTTTTGCCAAAATCATCATATTTCACAAAGAGATATTCAAGATAATGATTTTGTTGATAATTATCATCCAGAACAAATTATAGATATAGCTTTACGTCAAAAAAATAATATTGGCATAGCATATACTTATAATGAGCCAATAATATGGTATGAATTTGTTTTAGATACAGCAAAGCTTGCTAATAAAAAAGGGCTAAAAAATGTTATGGTAACTAATGGTTTTATTAATCAAAAGCCTTTGAAAGATTTACTGAAATATATTGATGCTTTTAATATTG
>DAOTOD010000148.1:0-4297 GCA_035451165.1 Bacteroidales bacterium | reverse complement strand
ATTCCTTCACTTGCAGCTTTATGTAAAGCATCTATAGTATTAGGGTCTTCCCCACAAGCAACTACTATTTTTTTTATTTTTCCTGTTTTTTTAACAAACTGAACTAATTCAGAAAGTTTAGTTATAGGTTTCATACAATTTACTTTGATAATAAAGCTGCTAAAGCTATTGAATATAATTTTGTTTTGCTACTATCACCTCTACTTGATAATACACAAGGTACTTTTGCCCCAAAAACCACCGCAGCAAGTTCTCCACCACACATTTTAGTATGCATTTTATAGAACACATTACCTGCTTCTATGCTAGGAAAAAGTAAACAATCAGCATCTCCAGCAACTTCGCTATTAAGTTTTTTAATTTTTGCACTTTCTTTATCTATAGCCACATCTAGGGCTAAAGGACCATCAATATAAGCACCTTTTATTTGACCTCTATCAGCCATTTTAGAAATTATAGCTGCATCAACGCAAGCCTGCATTTTAGGTAAAGTTTGTTCAGTGGCAGCAATAATAGCCACTTTAGGCTTTTCTATTCCTAAAGCTTGTGCTGTTTTTATAAGATAATTAGTTATGGCAATTTTTTCTTTTATTTCAGGTGCTGGTATGATAGCTACATCACCTATTACTAATAATTTATGATAACCTTTGTTTTCAATAATAGTAACATGGCTAAGCACTGCTCCTGGTTCCATTAATCCTTTTTCTTTATCAAGTATAGCTTTCATATATTTATCAGTGCTTACGAGTCCTTTCATTAAAAAATCAGCCTTACCATCATTTACAATTTCAACAGCCTTATAAGTAGCTTTTATTTCATCAGTTTCGTGTATAAATTTAAACTTATTGGGATTTATTTTTTCGTCCTGACAAATTTTAAGCATAACACTTTCATCGCCTGTAAGTGTGGCATCTACTATTCCATAATCAACAGCTGCACCTACAGCTTGTATTGTGTGAGAATCATTAGCATAAGCTGCAACTAATCTTTTATTCGGTCTGCTTTTTACTGTTTCTAACAAATGTTCTAAAGTAGTTATTATCATTTATATTTCCTCCTTAATTTTTTTTAATATTTTTTGCATAAATGTATAAAAAAAGTCAAAAATATAAAAAACATATAATTCTATTTTTTTGTTTTATTTATTTTTAATTGATAATCAAAATATAATAGCTATTTATTTTCAATAAAAAATTTATTATAAGTCGAACAGGCTCCTATTGTTATGCACACAAAGAGCCTATTCTTACCTAAAGTATCCTTAATAAAATTTATATAACTTGAAAAACTTAATTAATTATAAGGATTTACAATACTTATTTCTATTTACAACGTTATGGTTATATATTTAATTAACTTTTCGGTAAAAATTAATTATTTAGTTTTATCTAATTTTTCCACAGCTTGTTTAGCTGCATTAAGCATAGGTTGAATTGATATTTCAGAGCTTACAGCATTTTGCATCCATATTTGAGGGATTTTTCTTCCTTGACTATACATTTTAAAAATTTCGGAAGCAAAATTTTTATTTTCGATATAATTTTCTATTTGAAACTCAATAATATGTCCTAAAGGATAATTAGATAAATATAAAGGAGCATCAATCATATGAGAATAAATTGCTAAAATATATTGATCTTTAATTTCAAAAACAGGAGCATAATATTTATTCCATATATCCTTAGCTATTTCTAATACAGCTTTTTTTAGTTGCGATGGTGTTGCTTCAGGATGTTTATATAACCATTTCCACACATTAATATCAACTAAAGCAACGCCCATTATTTCATAAGCTCCCCAAAAGATATCTAAATTTACCAGATGTTTTTTATCAGGATCGTTATCTTTAATACCAAGCAGTTCCAGATCTCTTTTTTGAAAAATAAAAGCTAGAGCTTCTGTAAACGCGGTATTAGGTACTCCATTCATCATATAATAATCAACAAAATTAAGTGTAATAGTTTGTTCTACATTGTGTCCGAATTCATGACAAGCTATATTATAACCTTTATAATCCATTCCATCTTTATTTATTCGGGTGCGTAGTCTAGCTTTTTCTGATCTCATCATAGCTCCCCATGCATGACCTGCTCCTCTTGCATGGTCAACAATAACTTTAGAAGAAATAAACTTAACTTTTTCTTGGTCGAAACCCAGTTTAGTTAATATAATAGGCAAATCTTGTTCATAAGCAGCTTTATTAGGATATTTTTTCTTTACAATTTGATCGAGTTGTTCTTGGCTAATAGAATTTCTTGCTTTAAAGCCATCGTACCATATATCAAATGGTTCTAGTTTTCTTCCAAGTCTTTTAGTTATTAATTTTGCAACTTGTTTAACTTCGTCAGAAGATATAAAGTTTATAAAAAGTTTTTCTACTTCTTCAACATGGATTTCTATTTCTTGTTCAAATTTTCTTTGAATATAATTAGGGCAATTAGGGTTATACTTATCAATATCTTTTATTGTTTTGAATATTTGCAATAAATGAGCGTAACGAGTATCTGGCTCTTTTTTAAAGCCTTTTATTTCTTTGCCATCTTTAAATAACTTATTAGAATAAGGGTTCCATTTATAATCTTGATTGTTTATAATGTTTACAGGTATTTCTTGAGTTATAATTTTTTTCATTACTTCATATATCATTTTTTGTTTTTCTAATCCATTTTCAACTTTATAATTAGCTTTAAGTTCATCTCTAAGGCCCCAATGACTTATTAATTTAAGGTCTAAAGGGAATAAAGTATTATTATGTTCATCAATAAGATTCCCCATATATATATTATATTCCGATATATAATTATCAGCAGCAGTAACAGCTTCTGAATATTTTAAAAGCACTGAAGCTGGGATGCGAGCAGTAAAAATATCACCAAGACGAGCATAGGCCCATTGTAAAGAATTCCAATTTTTACCAAATTCTTGTTTTTCTTTTAAAGTATAATAAGGGAAATTAAGAATAGTAATATAAGCTATTTTATTATTAAATAGGTCATCATTAATATGAGCATAAGGGTCATAACTTCCAAAAAGCTCATCAATAGGAGTTATGTTTCCTTCATCTACGTGTAATGTATATTTAAGGTATATATTTAATTCATTAAGGTTACCATACAATATTTCAAAATAATATGACAATTTATCAAAAAGAGATTTTTTAGCAGAATCATTTGGTGCCAAGTAATTAGAGCAAAATTTAATAAAATCATCAGGAGTACCATCATTTTTAGTCCAAATAGCAGCAACTTGAGAAACACCTTTTTTTACAAGTTCTTGATTTTGTTGAGGAAATTTAGTTTTAAGTTCTTTCAATGTTTTATCAATAATTGCTGAAGGAATGTTTGACATTTGTTTATTACATTCTTGTTCACATTCACTTAAAGTAAATGCTAATAGGATCATTAACATAATTAATATATTTTTCATTTGTAAAAAAAATTAAAA
Organism: Bacteroidales bacterium; assembly: GCA_035451165.1. GTDB lineage: Bacteria > Bacteroidota > Bacteroidia > Bacteroidales > JAKIYJ01 > JAKIYJ01. Next base: position 853 of record DAOTOD010000148.1, on the reverse strand, counting down.
TTAATTTATAAAAATAATAAATAAAATTTTAAATAATCATTCCGGCTGCAATTGTTTCATTAGTAGCTTCATCAATAAGTATTATGCTACCAGTATTTCTATTAATTTTATATTTATCAAAAAAGAATGGGTGAGTAGTTCTTAAAGAAATTCTAGCTATATCGTTTAATCCAACAGTTTTATCACCTTCTATTCTATGGAGAGTATTAATATTCACTTTATATTTTACTTCTTTAATTATACATCTAGCATCTTTAGTAGTATGTTTTATAGCATATTTACCTCCGGGTATAAGTTTTTTTTCATTCATCCAACATACCATAACATCAAAATCCTGGCTTATTGTAGGTATATTATTTTCTTTAACAATCATATCGCCTCTACTTATATCTATTTCGTCATCAAGTCTTATAGTTATCGACATTGGTGGAAAAGCTTCTTGAACGGGACCATCAAAGGTATCTATGCTTTTAATAGTACTAGTAAATCCTGAAGGTAACACCATAACTTTATCACCTGGTTTAAATATTCCTCCAGCTACTCTGCCAGCATATCCACGGTAATCATGAAATTCATCTGAATTGGGCCTAATAACATATTGTACTGGGAATCGGCAATCAATCATATTATGGTCACTACCAATATGAATAGTTTCGAGTAAATATAATAGTGTAGGGCCTTTATACCAAGGCATATTAATAGAAGTTTCTACTACATTATCACCTTTCAATGCACTAATAGGTATAAATCTTACATCAAAAACATCGAGGCGGCTGGAGAAGTTACGAAATTCGAGCATAATTTTTTCAAAAACTTCTTGAAGAATTTGTAAATCTTGATTGTTAATTTTTTT
>DAOTOD010000147.1:0-4301 GCA_035451165.1 Bacteroidales bacterium | reverse complement strand
ATTTCACAGCCTTATATAATAGTTTATTTTTTTATTATAAAAAAACTCGCTTTAAAGACAGATAAAAATCTTCTAAAACCACCTTTAGTAAAAAAACTTGTAAAATATCTTAAAATAATTCTAGGCCTTAAATAAAAACGTCTATATATTTCCTTATGTTTTTTAAGAAGTATCTCTTTAGTTAACCCATAAGGAACAAAAACTGGCCGCCAATAATTAAATTCTGCCCAATTAGTTTCATCTATGGTACCATATTTCGATATTTCGGCATATTGTTGAGTACCTGGAATAGGAGTATTAATAGTAACTACTATATCATCTAATGGTAATTTACAAGCAACTTGTATAGTCTTATTTATAGTTTCTATTGTTTCTGTTGGATGACCTATTATAAAAAAACCTTTTGTTTTAATTTTAAGCTCTTTACACCACCCTATTACTTGATGCGCTGCATCTAATGAAATATTTTTCTTAATGACTTTAAGTACATCTTCATCTCCCGACTCTATTCCAAAAGCAATATACCAACAACCTTTTGATTTTAAAAATTTTAAAAAATCATAATCAGTATTATTTATACGACTAGAACATGACCAGTGAATTGATATATTCTCTTTATCAAGTAACCCAAATAACCTATAAATCCTTCTTTTATCTATTAAAAAAGTATCATCAACAAAAGCTATTTCCTGTACTTTATACTTTTTGCGAAGATATTTTATTTCTTCAAAGATATTTTCAGCTGAGCGTTGCCTATATTTTTTACCAAAAATATTATTGTCACAAAAAGTACATTGATTAGGGCATCCTCTACTAGTAATCATATTTATAACTGGTAAACTTCTATAATTAGACGGAGGAGGCGTATATAATCTTATATCACTTATTTGATCATAGTCAGGGAAAGGTAATAAATCAAGATTTTGTATGTATTCTCTGGAAGCTGTCATAATAACATCACCTTGTTCATTTCTGTACACTATGCCTTTTACTTCTTCAAGATTTCTACCATTTGCAAGCGCTTCAAGTAATTCAACAATTGTATATTCTCCTTCTTTAATAACCCCATAATCAAACTCCTTAAATGACATAGCATGCTTATAATTAGAAGATATATGAGGGCCTCCTAAAATCAATTTTATATTTGGGAATACAGCTTTAATTTCTCGAGCTACTTCTAACGCCCTATGAAAAGCAACAGTAGTAGAACTTATGCCTATGTAACTAGGAGCAAATAATTTTATTTCATTTATAATATCTATTACTCTTAATTTTTGAGCTTCCGCATCAGTAACCTTTACATCAAATCCATTTTTTTTTAGATAAGATGATAAATAATACACTCCTAAAGGTATTTGCTCCCCTCCTGCACTACCAATAGCCGAAGAATAACGTTCAAACTTAGATATTGGCGGATATAAAAGATATATTCTATTATCTTTACTTTTCACAAATACTTACAAATTTTTATTTTTTATGTTTTTCTATCTTGCAAATTTAATTTTATTATTTTTTTTTATTAAAAACATAAATATCTTTTTTTTTTTTATTACTTTTATTATTTATTAAATAATAAAATATATCATGACCAGATATTTCTTTATTTTAAAATTTGTATTACTTTGCCTTATTATTAATAATAACAATAATATCCATGCACAAACCCCAAGCATTGTTATTAATGGCATACACGCTTCTGCTTCCAATATAGCTAATTATCCATATTGGCTAAATGCAGGAAGTACTCTCGAAAAAGGTAATAAAGTAATTGCAATACCTGTTATACAATTCAATATCAACTACAATCAAACAGGAAAATCTTTAGCCTTTGATAGCATACTCCTTATTACTAACTTACAAACAGTCCCTGTTAATAAAGCATGGAAAATAGAATCCGTAATATTAGATACTAATGTTACAAGCTTAACAGGGAATATTGCTGATAATTGGGGATCCCAAGTAGTTATTACTGATCAAACTCTACAAGGGAATGGAACAATTCTTAATCCACTCACCATATCACAACAAGGAGCATTGCTAGGACAAGTATTGAAATGGAACGGAACACAATGGGTACCTCAAATTGATACTGTATACACTGATGTAACTATTAAAGGTAATGGAACAAATACAAATCCTATAGGACTTGCTCAACAAGGAGCTTACAACGGGCAAGTGCTTCAATGGAATGGGACATCATGGACCCCAGGTAAAGATACTGTTCACACAGATGCCACTCTTAAAGGCATAGGAACAGCATCTAATCCACTAGGACTAGCACAGCAAGGAGCTTCTCCCGGACAGGTATTAACTTGGAATGGATCTGCTTGGGTTCCACAAAACATTGGAGGAAATCAGACACTAGATTTCAACTTAACTTCAAATAAAACTTCTGTTATATGTGCTCCTGGCTATAATACCAATTCTATCCCCATAATTATATCTGCTACTTATATAAGTGGCGCCGGTAACCCTGTTAATTTGAGTATTTCAGGCTTACCTTCGGGCATAACTTTTAACTTGTCGCCCAGTGGCGGTTTCCCTTCTTTTAATAGTAATCTTACATTTAACGTTTCAAGTTCTGTCGCAATCGGCGTATATCCATTTGTAATACAAGCTAATGGTGGTATTTCAACTAAAAGTATAAATGATACTTTATTTGTTACCCCTTTAAAAAAAGTGTTTGCTACACCTGTCCATAATTATAATGGTAATTTAGGAGGAATATCGGGAGCAGATAATATATGCCAAAATGCAGCAAACAATGCATCGTTACCAGGTAATTTTGTAGCATGGTTAAGTACATCCTCAGTAAATGCAAAAGATAGAATTGGGAATGCTGTTTATATTCGCACAGACAATGCACTTATAGCCTATGGCAAAGCTGATCTACTTGATGGCTCAATTATGAACAACATAAATAAAGATGCTTCAGGCAATGACGTTGGAGATTGGCCAGTATGGACAGGCACTAGCGTCAATGGGACAGTAATAACTAATAAACACTGTAATAATTGGACATCATCTTCAAGCTCTTACGACGGCTGGATTGGGAATAGAGGTTCTACCTCATCAACATGGACAGATTATATGGGAGCTAGTGGGTGGTCAGGCTGCAACACTAGTTTCGGAGCTTTATATTGTTTTGAAAATTAATTAATAACAATTAAAACAATGAAATATGAAAAAAAATTTATTTATTTTAAAAAGAACATGCATAATTATTTTTTACATTTTAGCAATGTTTTATTATGACCCTTTAAATCTGTTAAAAGCTCAATCCCCAAGTATCATTATTGACGGAACTCATGTATTAGCGTCCGAGTCTTCAAAATTTCCATACTGGTTAGGCGAGGGACAAACGTTAAATATAGGTAACTTAGTAGTTAATATCTCTGTTGTGCAATTCAACGTTGTCCCATCCACTTCTGGTGGTAATTCTTTGCAATTTGAAAATATTATATCTGTTAAAACTCTACAAACTGTTCCAGCTAATAAAGTATGGAAAATAGAATCTGTAGGTTTAGATTTAGCTGCAGCAAATATTGGTCCCACAGGGCCAACTGGGCCAACCGGTCCAATTGGAACTACTGGACCAACCGGAAATACTGGACCTATAGGACCTACTGGACCTACTGGAAATATTGGCAATACAGGACCTACTGGCCCCACTGGAACAACCGGTCCTACTGGACCAGATGGAGGCACCTTTTCATACATATCGCCAAGTTTAGGTAATTTAACATGGACAAATTGTTATACGTCTTGTGTTAACCTCTCGTCTACCCCTGCTTCACCTACCTCAGCTAATGTATTTAATGACTGGCGAATGCCAACAACTTCAGAAATTTATTACTATTGTAAAACATTCACAGCTCCTTCAGGCGGATGGAGCTCTAGGACTTGGGCAAATGTAATGTCAAATAGTAATCCTGGTTTTGAAGATGTTGATGAATCTTCAGGGGCTATGAGTTGGACAAATGAATATACTACAAGAAACTGCCGTTGTGTACGATAATAAAATCATTTAAACATAACTTATTTCATACCCTATACCTTGTAAATCATTCCAAAAAGAAGGATAAGATTTTAATACTACTTCAGGCTTATCTATTATTATTTCACCTAAAGTTGCTGACAATGGTGCAAAAGCCATAGCTATACGATGGTCTTCATATGTTTTTATGATAGGAACTGTTTTTGGTTTTTCTTTATTACCTGTAATTATTATTTCATAATTAGAATTATTTATAACGTCAAAACCACATTTCCTTATATTTTCACAAAAAGCATCTAATCTA
>DAOTOD010000146.1:0-4302 GCA_035451165.1 Bacteroidales bacterium | reverse complement strand
ATTATCAATTTTTTCGATTTGGCTCAATTCAAAAACAGATTGAGCATTGTCTGTAACAGGACCATAACTATCAACCGCTATAGTAACAGGTCCCATACCTAAAAAGCCAAAAGCAACTAGTCCAAAAGCAAAAATTGTAGAATATTCCATAAAATCAGATAAGCCAAATGTACTTATATAATAAGCTGCATACATTAAACCAATTATCACCATGCCTTTCCAAAAGGCACTATAATTTCCAGAAACTAAGCCACTTAATATATTTAAAGAGGCCCCTCCTTGTCGAGAAGTGGAAACTATTTCTCTAACATGGCGTGAGTTTGCACTAGTAAATACTTTAGTAAGTTCAGGTATAATAGCAGCTGCTAAAGTACCTAAACTTATTATTGACGCCAATTTCCACCATAAATCTTGATTAATATTTCCATCAATTTGGGGGAAATTACCAATTAAAATTTTACTAACACAAAATGTAGCACATATAGAAACTATAGAAGTAATCCATACCAAATTAGTAAGAGGTGTCTCAAAATTGAAAAAATCTTTTTTACCATATAATTTTTTAGAAATAAAATTATTAAACCAGTATGAAAAAATGGATGTCAAAACCATTAATATTCTCATCGCAAAAATCCACACTATAAGTTTAGACTGTATTTCGCCAGTCAAATAAGGATCCACAGTATTTATTCCTCCTGCAGCTAAAATTATAAAAGTAATAAGTGCAACACCTGTAACACCATAAGTTTCAAAACCATCAGCAGTTGGGCCTATACTATCTCCTGCATTATCGCCAGTACAATCAGCAATAACACCAGGATTTCTTGGATCATCTTCTTTTATATTAAACTCTATTTTCATTAAGTCTGACCCTATATCAGCTATTTTGGTAAATATACCTCCTGCTATTCTAAGAGCACTTGCTCCCAATGATTCTCCTATTGCAAAACCAATAAAACATGCTCCTGCACTTTCACCAGGTACAAACAACAAAATAATAAGCATCATCATCAATTCAACACCTATCAATAAAACACCTATGCTCATTCCCGCTTTCAATGGTATAGATATCACATTAAAAGGAAACTTTTTCAAAGCAGCAAAAGAAGTTCGGCTATTAGCTATAGTATTTATTCTGATGCCAAACCATGCCACAGAATAAGAACCTAATATTCCAAGAATTGACCATAGCAAAACCAAAAATACTTTATTTAAAGCCATTCCACGTAATACGAAGAAATAATAAAATATTAATGTTCCTACAAGTAATTCTAAGATAATTAAAAACTTTCCTTGTTGTAAAAGATAAGTCTTACAAGTTTCATAAATAATTTTTGAAATGTTATTCATAGAATTATGTACAGGTAACTTGCATATTTTCAAATATTGAAACCACCCGAAAACTAAACCTCCTAATACTATTATAGTTCCCCATAATAATAATGAAAACCCACTTAGCTAATATCCTGCAATATTAAAAAAATGTTCTGATAATTTTGGTATTGTTATATCGGCTTCTCCGCCAAAACTAATAAATGGTAACAATAATAATAAGTAGAAAAAAAAGTACAGTTTAAATCTCATAAAAATTATTTTTTTATTAATTAATTGATTGACAATAAAGAAATAAATACAAAAATTATTTTTTTTAAAACTACTGCAAATATATAATAATTTTTCACAATTTTAAAAATTTAATTTAATATCATCTTTACAGCTTTTAATACATAAAATTAATATTTTTAACATATTTTTAATATATATTGATTTTAATTTTAATTTATAAATTTAATTCACATTATTAATTAAATTAATATTTTTTAAAAAAAATTAATCATTAATAAACATAAAATTCTTAAATTGCCCTACTTTTTTAAAACAATAATTTTATTCCCTAAAATAATTAAAAAATAAATGGGGAAAAACAAAATTAAACTTGAAATTTCACGTATAGAGCCAAGTAAAACTTCTATACAAGGTTATGTTTTGAGTTTATCAGAAGTTGAAGAAAAAAAATCTAATAAAAAAAGAAGGTTAAGAATAATTATTGGGCCTTTCGAAGCCCAAGCTATTGTAATAGCAATAGAAAAATTAAAAACTTCCCGCCCACTTACTCACGAACTATTTAAAAATTTTGCAGATACATTAGGCATTACAATTAAAGAAGTTATTATAAATCGTTTTATAGAAGGAGTATTTCATTCTATAATATTATTTTCTGATGGAACAAAAACATTCGAAGTCGACTCAAGAACTTCAGATGCTGTTGCATTAGCCATACGATTTAATAGCCCTATATATACCTACGAAGAAATTCTTAACTTAGCGGGTGAGCCTGACGAAGTATTTGAGCCAAAATTCGAATCAGATATTGAACAAATCGATAATAAAATTGAAAATGAAAATGTTGAATTACAATACTTATCAATAGAAGAATTGCAACAATTGCTCAATGAGGCCATAGAAAAAGAAGAATATGAAAAAGCTTCCAAAATAAGAGATGAAATAAATAAACGTAAACAAAGTAAGCAATAATCATAAATTTTTAAGACAATGAACCTAAAAACAAGATTAATTATTATGAATTTTCTCCAATTTTTTATTTGGGGATCTTGGTTACTTACCATTGGAGCATATTGGTTTCAAACAAAAAATTGGCCCAGTGACCAATTCGGTATTATTTTCTCTACAATGGGTATTTCTTCTTTATTTATGCCAGCTATCGCAGGTATAATAGCCGATAAATGGATAAATGCAGAAAAATTATATGCTACATTCCATATATTAGGTGCTTTTTGTCTTTTTTGGTTATCTCAAATTAATACACCTGCTACATTTTTTTGGGTCATCCTTATTAATATGATATTTTATATGCCTACTATTGCCTTAGCTATAACTATATCATATTCTTCAATGAATAAAGCTGGAATGGACGTAATTAAAGAGTACCCCCCTATCCGTGTTTGGGGAACTATTGGTTTTATTATAGCCCTATGGACAATAAGTTTACTTAAACTCGAAAAATCTAATGCACAATTTATTATTGCTTCAATTTTTTCTCTTTTATTAGGCCTTTATTCTCTAACTTTGCCTAAATGTCCTCCTTTAGGGAAAGACCAAAAAAAAGACATTATCAGTGCTCTTGGATTGAATGCTTTTGTTTTATTCAAAAATTATAAAATGGCTTTATTCTTCATATTTTCAATGTTATTAGGAGCATCGTTACAACTTACCAATATGTATGGAGATACCTATATTCACGACTTCGCTAATCTCTATGATTTTAAAGATGCAATAGCTGTTAAATACCCCGCTATTATTATGTCTATATCACAAATATCTGAAACACTTTTTATATTAGCTATACCCTTCTTTCTTAAAAAATTTGGTATTAAGAATGTTATGCTTATGAGCATGTTCGCATGGGTACTAAGATTTGGATTATTTGCATATGGCAATCCCACTAGTGGCTTGTGGATGATAATTCTTTCGTGTATTATTTATGGCATGGCCTTCGATTTCTTTAACATATCAGGGTCTTTATTTGTAGAAACACAAACGGATGATAAAATAAGAGCTAGCGCCCAAGGCCTTTTTATGATGATGACCAACGGAATTGGTGCTTTTATTGGAAGTTGGATAAGTGGTATATTAATAAATAAATTCTTCTCTTTAGGCAACAATTATATACTCTGGAAAGAAACATGGCTTGCTTTTGCTACTTACTCAATTATTGTTGCTATTCTATTTGCTATTTTATTTAAACATAAACATGATAAAAATGCTGCTTTTCAAAAAATACAACATTAATGTTATTATTACTTTTTTACATTTTAAAGCCTTTTTCTTAAAGAAAAAGGTTTTTTTTATATATAAATAACTAAAAAAATAAAATAAGGCCTATGTTGATATCTATAATAGCGGCTGTTTCCGAAAATAATGTAATAGGCAATAAAAGCAGTATCCCTTGGCTCATAAAAAATGATTTAAAAAGATTTAAAAACCTTACACTGGGGAAATGCTTAATAATGGGGCACAAAACCTTTAATTCTATAAAAAAAGAATTAACGGGAAGAAAAGTTATTGTATTATCAACACAAAAAAATTTAAACTATACAAATTGTTTTATCGCTAATTCTATAAATGAAGTTATTGAATTATGTATAAATGATAATGAAATATTTATTGCAGGAGGAGGACAAATATATTCACAATTCATTAACATTGCCCATAAAATTTATTTAACACGAGTTCACACCTTTATACAAGGTGATACATTTTTCCCTGAAATCAATCAATCAG
>DAOTOD010000145.1:0-4322 GCA_035451165.1 Bacteroidales bacterium | reverse complement strand
AATATATTTTGATTCAGGTAATAATTCAAAATCAAGAGCTTACGAAGTTAAACATTCATTTACTTTAAATTATCCTGATGTTGATGTTTATATACTTTTTGAAGCACCTTATTATAAGGTAAGGGTAGGTAATTTTCGTACACGTTTAGATGCTTATTCTTTTTTCCGTAAAATTTCAGCTAAATATCCAGATGCTTTTATTGTTAAGGATTTTATAGATTATCCATAATGAAAATCTTTTTGAAAGATCATAATAAATAAAAATTTAACTCCTTATTTATTTTTTCATTAGTTTTGCTTTTAAAATATTAAAAAAATTAGGATGAAAATCTCTGCATCAATATATTCATCTAATAGGAGGGATTTGATCGAATTAATAAAAGAATTAGATGCTTACCATATAGATTATTTTCATTTGGATTGTAATGACGATATTAAAGTTTTTGATGATATAAGAAAGATACGTTCAATTAGTAAAACTCCTATAGATTTGCATTTGATTAGTCCTAAGCCTGAAAAGTATTTTAATTTAATTCGCGATCTTAATGTTGAAATGGTTACCATACAATATGAAAATGTTAATGATATTCCTCAAACACCTAGTGGAATTAAGGCTAAATTTGGGCTAGCTATAGTTTCTTCGACTGATATAGCAGTTTTTGATAGAGTTAAAGATAATTTTTCTTTTATATTGTTTATGGCTACGACACCGGGTAAAAGTGGGGGAGAGTTTAATAAAGAAAATTTTAGAAAAATTAGACAATTTAGAGCCCAATACCCTTCAAAAAAAATACATATTGATGGTGGTATTAATGAAGAACTTTCTTTTATTCTTAGAAATATGGGAGTTTATGCAGTTGTTACGGGCTCATATTTGTTTAAAGAAAAGTTTATAGGCTCTGCTTTGTTGAAATTAAAATCAGATAATATTAAATCGCGTTATACTGTTGGAGACTTTATGCTTGGAAAAGATGAAATACCTTATTTAGTTGAAGGAGAATATGATTTTATTAAAGTTTTACAAACTATAGAAGATTATAAAATGGGATTTACTCATATAATTAAATCTGATGGTACTTTAGAAGGAATAATTAGTAATGCTGATGTTAGAAGAAGCTTATTGCAACATAATTATAAAAATGGTTCAGAATATCCTTCATTGATTATTAATAAAAATCCTGCAATAGTTAGAGATACTGATACTATCTCTGAAATGCTGGAATACATAAAAAACTTAGATTTTCCTGTGCTTTTCCTGCCTGTCATTGATAAACATGGTCATTTATGTGGTACAGTTAAATTTAATAATTTAATTAAAGGAGAATCATGATACTACATTTAAAAAACGATATTAATCAAAGTGTTATAAAAGAAATAATTGATAAATATAATCCTGTAATTTTAAATGATGGTGTACAAACAGTATTAGTTACAAGTTCATCTTTTAAAGATATTGAAGATAAATATAAAGAATTTATATCCAAGTATTTTGTATTTGATACTGATATACAACTGGCTAATATTAAGTATGCATCAAAGCGTAAAATACAAATAGGTAAGTTTATAATTGGTGGAGATTCTAAAAACACTTTATTAGCTGCGGGTCCGTGCTCTGTTGAATCATGGGAACAAATTCGTGCAACAGCCGAACTTCTTAAAAGTTGTGGTTTATCTACATTGAGGGCTGGTAGTTTTAAGCCAAGAACTTCACCTTATACTTTTCAAGGCTTAGGAATAGAAGGGCTCCAAATGCTGGATGCTATTAGAAAAGAATATGGTTTTACAATTATAACCGAAGTTCGTGACGCTACTCATGCTGACGTAGTTATAGAATATGCTGATGTTATACAAATCGGAGCAAAAGCAATGTATGATCATGGTATATTGAGAAAATGTGGTAACATAAATAAACCAATACTTTTAAAAAGACATTTTGGTGCAAATATTCAGGAATTTGTACAAGCAGCTGAATTTATTTTGTCGGGAGGAAATCCTAATGTTATTTTATGCGAAAGAGGAATACGTACTTTCGAAACCAAAACACGTTTTACTCTTGATTTATGTGGTGTAGCATATTTAAAACAAAATACTAATTTGCCAATAATTCTTGACCCAAGTCATGCTATGGGATATGCTTATGGTATACCTGATTTGACAAGAGCTTCTCTAGCTATGGGGGTTGATGGCTTGCTTATTGAAGTCCATCCGTCACCAGTTCATGCTAAATCAGATGCTTCTCAACAGTTAAATCACGAAGAATTTAAAAAATTATATGATTCATTATTACCAATTGCAAATTCAATAGGAAGAACAATAATATGAGTTTTTTGTCAAAAAATATAAGATATTTAAGGAATAAGCAGCAAGTTAATATTATTGATATGGCTGATCAATGTGAAATACCATTAGAAATAATAGGTAATATAGAAGAAAAACTTGATGAAGCAGGTATAGAATACCTTGTAAAAATTGCAAAGTTCCTTAATACAGATATAGAAAAATTAGTTACTCTTGATATGGAAGAAAAATTTATGCTTTTAAACAATTTTAAACTTGGCTTACTTGTGATGGATGTTGATGGTGTACTTACGGATGGTGGAATGTATTACACACAATCAGGAGATGAATTTAAGAAGTTTAATACGAAAGACGGACTTGCAATTAAAAATTTTGTTTCATCTGGTAAGAAGGCTGCTTTTATTAGCTCTGGCATAAATGATAATATTATTAAAAAAAGAGCAGATTTGTTGGGCGTACAGTATGTATATGTAGGTACGTGGGATAAAGTTAGTATTATACAAAAGTGGTGTGAAGAATTAAATATAAGCTTCGATAATGTAGCTTATATAGGTGATGATATTAATGATATTAATGTATTTGAAAAAGTTGGTATAAGTTTTTGTCCTGCTGATGCGGTACATGAAATTAAAAAAAGAGCAACCATCATACTTTCTCGGGAAGGAGGAGATGGTTGCGTAAGAGAAATGTTGGATGAGTACTTAAATAAAATTTAAAATGTAGCTAACATCCCTTTAACTAATTTTGTCAATATTGGTTCAGCTTTTGTAGCTGCTTCAAGGACTTCCTCGTGAGATACTTTTACTACCATTCCTTTTATGCCTAAGTCTGTAATAACTGATACAGCAAAGCATTTTAATCCCATATGGCGAGCGACGATGACTTCAGGTATTGTTGACATGCCTATTGCATCAGCTCCTAATATTCTAATATATCCATATTCAGCAGGTGTTTCAAAGCAAGGTCCACTAACTGCAGCATAAACACCTTGTTGTAATTTTATACCATGTTGTTTAGCTATTTCAAAGGCTTTATCTATAAGTTGTTTATCATAAGCATCGTGCATATCAGGGAAACGAGGGCCTAGTTTATCATCATTTGGTCCTATTAAAGGATTAGTATAAAATAAGTTTATATGGTCATTAATTACCATAATATCGCCCACTTTAAATTCCGGATTTGTTCCTCCTGCGGCGTTGGAAAGGAAAAGCTGTTCAATACCTAAAAACTTCATTACTCTGATAGGGAAAGTTAATTCTTGCATCGTATATCCTTCATAATAATGGAAACGCCCTTGCATAGCAACAACTTTATGTCCACTAATAGCCCCAAATACTAATTTGCCAGCATGGCCTACTACAGTGGAAATTGGGAAATTAGGAATTTCGGAATAATTTAGAGCAATATGTGTTTCAATCTCTTTAGCAAGATTGCCTAAGCCTGTACCTAATACTATACCTGTAACTGGTTTAAATTCTCCTATTTTAGCCTGAATGAAAGCTGTTGTTTCTTTAATTTTTTCTAACATAATTTAAAATTTTTTGGTCAAATTGATTTTTATAATTTTTATGAAATTCTATTTGCATAGGTATATAAAAAAATGGTAATTCCCTTAGTAAATTAAACATTTCATGCTTTTCTAATCTTATTAAATCTTTTTCAGTTGTAATTAAAATTTTATTTTTTGTTACAATATTATGAAATTTTTCAAATATAAACGTTATATCTTTATTTAAAAATTTATGATGGTCAGGGAATTTTATTATTTCGATTTCTAAACAAATTTTTTTTAAATACTCTTCAAGTGGATATGTATTTGCTATACCAGCTATGAGAAGTATTGAATATATTTTAGGTGGCAAATTTGGCATTTTTATGCCGGGGACAGGACAAATATTCTCATATTTAATATATGAAAAATAAACTTGTTGATGAGGAGTAGGTTTTAGCTTCTCTTTTATAGATTTAATAGTTATAGGTGATAATACTTCGGGACATTTTGTAACAATTATTATATCAGCTCT
>DAOTOD010000144.1:0-4360 GCA_035451165.1 Bacteroidales bacterium | reverse complement strand
CCAATTTTATAAGCAACATATACTGACCTATGTTTTCCTCCTGTACACCCAAAACAAATTTGTAGATTTGTAAAACCTCTTTCAATGTAGTTAAGAACGGACATCATAACAATTTCTTTTACGTTGGCAATAAATTTATTTACTTCATTTTTGTTTTCAAAAAACTTTTTAATTGTTTCGTTTAGGCCTGTAAGTTCTTTATATTCATCGTAACGTCCAGGATTTGGCAATGCCCTGCAATCAAAAACAAAACCTCCGCCATTACCTGTATAATCGTTAGGAATACCTTTTCGATATGAAAAACTATGAATAGAAACAAACAATTTACCATTATAGTTTTCAGTAATCGCTAAATCTTTAGGGTATTTATTAAAAAGCTTTAATAATATTTTGTATAAATAAGGTATTTTTTCCCATTCTTTTTCAGAACAATTTATTATTTTTTGTAAATTTTTTAAAGCATAAGGAATACTTTTTATAAAATGTGGTTTTTTTTGGTATAGCCCTCTATACCCATATGCACCAAGAGCTTGCATTATTCTTATGACAACAAAATAATTATAATATTTTAAAAATTCATTTTTTTTAGTTTTACTTATTTGTTCTAATTCGTTTAAATAATAAGAAAGTAAATTTTCTCTTATTGAATCAGGTATATTAGCTGTCGCGTCATACAATAAAGAAGCTACATCATATTGTAAAGCTCCTTTTCTACCTCCTTGAAAATCAATAAACCATAATTGATTTGCATTAACCATTATATTACGTGATTGGAAATCACGATACATAAAAAAATTATTATCTGCTTGTAATAATATATTGGCAAATAATTGAAAATCATCTTCTAGTTTTTGCTCGTCGAACGTTATATTTAAAAGTTTTAAAAAATAATATTTAAAATAATACAAATCCCACAAAATAGATTGCTTATCAAAAACTGGTCTTGGATATGCTTTTGAATAATCTAAACTATTAGTTTTAGTTTGAAATAATAGCAAATATTTTAAAGCTTGTTGATATAAATTAATTATGTAGTCAGTGAAAATAAAATTATTGTTTTCAATAATAGAAAATAAAGTAGTATTGCCTAAGTCACTTTGTAAGTAATATTTATAATCATTGCTAACATCTATTATATCAGGGACTGGTAAATTTAAACTTTTAAAATATTTTGCTAAATAAACGAAAGCTTCATTTTCTTTTATGTCTTCATTAACAGTGCCAATTACTGAATAATTAGCAGTTTGTAGTCTATAATATTTACGGTTAGAGCCAGAAATAGGTAAAAGTTTAGTTGAAATAACTTCTTCATTTAAAGATTTATAAAACATTTTTTTTAAATAATTAATTTCTTGATTCCCCGGCATAATAATAAATTTCAATTAAGTGTTATTTTCTAATAAATCGGGACGTCTTAGCTTGGTTTTTTCTATTGCTTTTTCGAGACGCCATTTTTTTATTTCTTTTTCATTACCAGATAATAATGTTTCAGGTACTTTTAAACCTCTAAAAACGGCAGGGCGTGTATATACAGGGGGTGCAAGCAAGCCATCCTGAAAAGAGTCTTCTAAAGCTGAGGCTCCATCATTCAAAACACCTGGAATTAACCTAATAATACTATCACAAATAACAGCAGCAGGTAATTCTCCCCCAGAAAGAACATAGTCACCTATAGAAATTTCTGTAGTAATAAAGTTTTCTCTTACCCTTTCATCAACACCTTTATAATGCCCACATAAAATTATTATATTTTCTAATAAAGAGAGTTTGTTAGATAACGATTGATTTAAAAGAATACCATCAGGGCAAGTATAAATTATTTCATCATAGTGTCTTTGTGATTTTAAAGTTTCTATACATCTTACTATAGGCTCAATCATCATAACCATACCTGCTCCTCCGCCAAAAGGATAATCATCAACGTTTTTGTGTTTCATTAATGAGTAATCTCTTAAAGAATGAGTATGAATTTCAACAATTTTTTTCCCTATAGCTCTTTTAATAATAGAATAATTAAAAAAACTTTCGAACATTTCAGGGAAAATACTTATGATATCTATTCTCATTGCAATAATAATTTTTTGTAAAATTACTATAAATAATTTTGTTCATAAAAATTAAAAAAATATCCACAATAAATTATATTGTATTATTTAAGTTATTAATTTTGTAAAAAATCAAAATTTGTTAATTTTTTAATTAGTTTATGCTTCATAAAATCAATTTACAAAAGGTTTTATTATTTGTTGTTTTTATTTTAGCTGTTTTTAGTGTTAAATCACAAATAAGTCAGGGCGGGACTCCACCAAGTTTTACATATAAATTAACAGATGATTATGAACTACTTGAATTTTCTCCACCTGACTTGAGCAAAATTATCTTAGAAGATACTGTAAGAGAAAAGAACGGTGAATTTTATAGAATAGGGGTTAGTGTTCCTATTAATGTGGGAATTAAAAATTCAGGAACATGGACAGAAATACCTGATAAAGGTAAAATTTGGCGTCTTATGATAAAGGTTGAAAATGCATTAGCCTTAGGTGTATATTTTAATGAATTTGAAATTCCAATAGGAGGAAAGTTATTTTTGTATAATTACACTAAAAAACAAGTTATAGGTGCATTTACTGAAATAAATAATCATGAATCAAAGCTCTTTGCTACAGAACTTATTGACGGAGATATTGTAACATTAGAATATTTTGAACCAATAGGAGTAACAAGTGAAGCATTAATTAATATTTCAGAAGTGGCTTATATTTATCGTGGGTATAAATCAATTTTTAATAAAGACTTTGGTGACGCTGATGCTTGTCTTATAAATGTTAATTGTAGTGAAGGAGCAAATTGGCAAAATCAAAAAAGAGGAGTAGCACGTATATTATTAAAAGCAGGTAGTAGTTATGGATGGTGCTCTGGAACATTAATTAATAATGTAAGACAAGATTGTACACCTTACTTTTTAACAGCTGATCATTGTGGAACGGGCGCTAGTACAAGCGACTTTAATCAATGGATATTTTATTTTAATTATGAATCAAGCAGTTGTAGTAATCCTTCAACAGAACCTTCTTATAATACCATGAGCGGTGCAACACTTAAGGCAAATGGAGGTAATGGAGGTAGTACAGGCTCTGATTTTTTACTTTTAAAACTTAATTCTTCAATACCTTCAAATTATAATGTATATTATAATGGATGGAGTAATGTAAATTCTGCTACTTCTAGTGGTGTATGTATACATCACCCTATGGGAGATATTAAAAAAATATCAACTTATTCAACTACTCCTGCTACAAGTGATTGGAACAATAGTAACTTACCAACACACTGGCAAGTAACATGGGCAGCTACAACAAATGGGCGAAGTGTAACAGAAGGTGGTTCTTCTGGTTCTCCACTTTTTAATAGTAATGGCTTGGTTATAGGTGATTTAACCGGTGGAAGTTCTTATTGCCAATCTCCTTATAATACATATCCTGATTATTTTGGTAAATTTTCATATTCATGGGCGTCTAATGGTACTACTGCTGATAAAAGATTGAAAGATTGGTTGGACCCCGATAATACAGGGGCCACTACTTTACAAGGAAAATACTGTGGAAGTACACCACCACCTCCTCCTTCTAATACTTGCGATACTGTCTCAAATATTCAAGCAGGAGAACAATTAACAATGTATGGATTTCAACAACAATGGGGAACTTGGGCAGGACATGGAGGATATTATGACGATAAATTTGCAGATTATCATTCAGGTACTACTCAAAATACAAAATTACATGGACTGTTCTTGGCCGTAGGTAAGGCATATCCAGCAACCTCTTCTTCTAAAATAACTGTTAAAGTGTGGGGCCCTGGTAGTGTACCAGGAACAGAGCTAGCTTCTAAAGATGTTTTAATAAACACTTTAACTCCTTTACAATGGAATTATGTACCTTTTAATTCTCCCGTTACTGTGGGCAATAGCTTCTATGTTGGCTTTCAAATATATTATAATACCCCATCTGATACATTTGCAGTATATAATGTAGTTAACAGACAAAGCGGATTAAATACCGCCTTTACCTACGAAAATGGCGCATGGCATGCTTGGAGTGAGTGGAATATGTATTCATCACTTGGTATATATGCTGTGGTATGCCCAACTACAACTGAAATTAAAGAATTTAATCCAGAAAATGATATAGTTTTATTCCCGAATCCTTCTAAAGGACAAGTTTATATAGAACCATATTTTCAAGATAATGATAATATGCTTAATGTTAGTGTATATAATGACTTAGGTATACTTATTATGAAAAAAAATTATACTAAGCCATTAAATGGAGAACCTATTTTACTTGACTTATCTAATAAT
>DAOTOD010000143.1:0-4391 GCA_035451165.1 Bacteroidales bacterium | reverse complement strand
CCATAATATGTTCAACTTCTGATTGATATATTTTAATGTTTATTTCTTTAAACCAGTTAGTTAATTGTATTCCTTTATAATCAAGCGACATAAGTTTGGTGTTATCTTCTCTTTCATCCATAGGTAAAGCAGGATATCTAACATCTCTTGCATGATATTCGCCATAAGAAAGATTAAAAAAATGATTTTTAATAGGTTCTATACCTAATTGTGATTTAAAGCTATACTTATGAAACGAAGAAAAAATTTTATTACCATTACCATCTTCATAATTACCATAATTTTTTCTTGTTCCTGAAACATTAAAATATACTTTTTTATTACCACCATCAATATTTATATATTCTCTATGCCCATTCCAATTACTTTCATAACCCCTTAGAGCCTTAACTTTAATTTGAAAAGTATCATAAGGTACTGGTTTATATGTATTTATATTAACTACTCCTCCAAGTGAAGGGCCATATTTTAATGCAAAAGGTCCTTTTAAGACTTCTATATTTTGAACATCTTCAGGCTCAATATGAGAAGCAGTAGGGTCCATACGATTAGGGCAACCTCCTTCTATTTTCATTCCATGGTCAAGCTGAATATTAAGCTGACTAAACTTAAGACCTCTAACAACAGGGTCAAGGTGAATTCCTCCTTTTCTAACAGCAGCTACATTAGGGACTGACCTTAAATAATCTCCTATATCACGTATTGGTATTTCTTCTATTTGCTTCATTTCTAATTTATTAATAACATAAGGCTCTTTATTATAAGACATTCCTTCCACAATTACAGGAGACAAAACTTTAGTTATAGCTTTAAGTTCAAAATTTTGTTCTATAAACTTATTAACTAATATTTGAATACTATATTCTATTTTTTCATAACTAATATGTGAAATGTTCATAGTATAAGTGCCCAAAGGTATATTAGATATAAAATAATAGCCATTAGTATCGGTAGTACTAGCATAATTGCCAGGCATTAAAACAATGTTTACATTTTTAATAGGCTTTTTATTAGAATAATCAATTATATAACCTTTTATTCCACCTGTATTTTGAGCATTGGATATAATAATTGAAAATAAAATAAATAATAATTCCAAACAAATAATTTTTTTACAATCTACTAACATAAATTAAGTTTTTGGTTATAAAAAAAATAAAATTAATCATCTCCAAAAGAAATACCTAAACTTTTAGCTACTTTAACAAGTTCACCTTGAGGATTAACAGATTTAATTCTACCTATAACATTTTCAAGATGTTCGTATGCAATTTTACCATCTTTAATACACACCATATTACCAAACAATCCTTCATTTAATAATTCAACAGCAGCGACTCCATATCGGGTTGAAAGGATTCTATCGAAAGTTGTTGGGGAACCTCCTCTCTGTATATGACCTAATATAGTACATCTAACTTCATAAGGGTAAATAGCTGCTTCTAGTTCAGCTGCTAATTTAGCTCCTATGCCACCTAATCTAATAGGGTCAGGGCTATCAGGGACAATTCGTTGAATTACTTTTTCACCGCCTAAAGGAGCTGCACCTTCAGAAATAACAATTATACTAAATAATTTACCATTAGCCTCACGTTCTTTTATTTTTTTAATAATATTATCTAATTTATAAGGTATTTCGGGTATAAGAATAACGTCTGCAGATCCTGCGATACCCGATTCAAGTGCAATCCAACCTGTATTTCTTCCCATAACTTCTAATATCATAACTCTATGGTGTGATTCAGCGGTAGTATGTAAGTGATTCAAAGCATAAGTAGCTACTTCTACAGCAGAATTAAATCCAAAAGTAATATCAGTAACAGCAAGGTCGTTATCAATAGTTTTAGGTACTCCTATTACTTTTAATCCTTTACGTGCAAAATCTCTTGCACTAGTTAGTGTGCCATCGCCTCCAATAATAATCATAGCGTCTATGCCTTCTTTTTTAATATTATCTATAGCAACATCAGAAACATCTTTCTTTACTATAACGTTATTTTCTTCGACGGGATAATCAAAAAGGTTATCTTTGTTAGAGCTATAAATTATTGTACCTCCTCTATGTTGAATTCCTGACACAGCATTCAAATCAAGTTTTATTTTATCATTTTTATATAATCCTCTATATCCAAATAAAAAACCAACTACTTCTAAATCATATTGTAATATTGCTGTTCGTGTAATAGCTCTTATAACTGCATTAAGTCCTGGGCAATCTCCCCCCCCTGTTAAAATTCCTATTTTTTTAATTCCATTTCTCATCATAGCACATAAAATTATAAATCATAAGCTATTACAAATTTGTAATAGCTTACAAAGATATAAAAATAATAAACACAAAAAATTTCTAATTATATAAACTAAATATATTTATTTTAGCAGTATAAAAAATCATAAAGTCAATGCATTTTGATTTAAACTTCATTTACGCAGGTTTAGCAGCCTTATTTGCAGGATTTGTAAATGCTATTGCAGGAGGAGGGACTCTTATAACTTTTCCTTTATTAATTGCTTTAGGAATACAGCCTGTAACTGCCAATATTACAAATACAATAGCTCTGTGTCCTGGGTACTTAGGGGGTACTATAATACAATATTCTGATTTAAAGCTTGTTGGTAAAAATTTTTGGTTATATTTAATTTCTGGTGTATTAGGGGGATTAATGGGAGCATTTATACTTATTTCAACAGAAAAAAAAATCTTTAGTTCTATTGTACCTTATCTTATTGCATTAGGTTCAATACTTTTAGCCATACAGCAAGTAATTAAAAATAAAATTTTAAAAAAAGGTTTTATTTCATTAAACAACAAAGCACTTATAGTATTACTTACTTTTTTAGCTTCGATATATGGTGGATATTTTGGAGCAGGCTTAGGTGTGATATTATTATCCATTTTAGGAATGTATTTAAATTACAATTTAAACAAAATTAATGCTTTAAAACAAGCTATTTCATTATGTGTAAATATAACCGCAGCCTGTTTATTCATCTTTTCTGGATTAGTAAATTGGGATTATGTTTTAATAATGTCAATATGTTCTTTATTAGGAGGTATATTAGGTGGACATTTTATAAAACATTTAAATTCAGAAGTATTTAGATGGATAGTTGTAATAGTTGGGTTTATAATAGCTATAATATTTTTTATCAAATAAATAATTATCTTTAAACATTTACAATTTTTTGTTTCAAAACATTACATTTAATAGTAAAAATAAAATAAAAAAATGTTGTAAATATTATTTTATGGGCAAAAACTAAGCAATATAGCACCAAATTAGCCTTAGAATATATAAAATATGCTAAAATATAGAATATAATTCTGGATAAAATCCATATTTTAAATCCATTTAATTTATTTAATAATAATAAAATTAACCCTATTAATGAAAAAATATATACCGAAATAAAAATAAATAAAGACAATACAGTGATATTGTTATTAAAGAGCAATAAAATATCGTATAATGGAATAATTTCTAAAACTTGTGAAACATTTATTTTAATTAAAACTAATATTAACTCTATTAGTCTAAAAACATAGCCTACTATACAAAGTATAATAAATAAATTTAAAAATATTGATTTTAAATTAATCTTCTTTAAGTTAACATTCTTTTTCAAATACATTAAAAAGCATATAAAAACAAAAGTCTTTATAACAAAGGATATAATCTCTTCTTAATAATAATAAGATCTACTACTCCAAATATTCCAAGGATAATATTTTGCTGCCATAAAAAGATAAACTATGCTAAAAATAAGCATCATAGCACTTATACATAATCCAATTATTGCACAGACTTTACCAATTTGTACATTTTTATAACTTGATTGTGTATACAAATCTGAATTTTGCATATATAAAGCATTATCTTTTTTAGCTAATACTAAAGCTATTATACCTAAAATAATACCAACTATCCCATAACACCAACAAGTAACTATTGAAATTATACCTAAAACTAATACTGTAATATTATTAGGCAAATCAATATTTTTTTTGACATTTACGTTAATTTCATTTCCCGACATAAGCAACAAAAATTAATTACGATTAAAAAAATTATTATGTATTAATTTGAAGAAGTTTCTTCCGTTGAAATCTCTTTTCCATTAAAAGGTGGATAATCATCAGTCATGTAGGAATAATAAATATTAACTCTATAACTCCAACGTATAGTACCAACCATATAATTAAACATTCCCAAAGGATATTTACCAGTAAATAACACTGCCCACCAAGCTATAAACATAATTACCCCAAAACCTATATATCTAAAAAACAACATGAACCCGTGTGGAATAAGTATATAAAGCCATCCAAAGAATAACCTAAGTAAAAGCTTACCTCTACTTAGCTTTTGAGGATAAGGAATATCTAACAA
>DAOTOD010000142.1:0-4460 GCA_035451165.1 Bacteroidales bacterium | reverse complement strand
ACTAATATATCTTTAGACGAATTAAATGAATGGATGAAGAATGTACTAAAAATAATACCTGAATTAAACTACAAAATTATTTCGACAGAAGTAGAATTAAATAACAATAAACATTATCGTTGTTTGCAAACTTATAAAAACATACCCATTTTTGATGCTAATTTTATAATTCATACATCAAACAATATAATTAATTCTATTAATGGTACACTCTATAAATCAATTAATGTAAATATTGACAAACCTTATATTAACGAACAAACTGCTTTAAAATTAGCTACTGAAAACACTGGCGCCAAAGTATTTAAATGGGAATTAGAAGATGAAGAACGTGTACTTAAAGAACATACCGAAAACCCTTATGCTACTTATTACCCTAAAGGAGAACTTTTTTATGTAAATGTAAATAATATTTATAAACTATCATGGAGATTTGATATTTATGCAGCTGATACTTTACTACGTGAATGGATTTTTGTAGATGCCAATACAGGTGAAATAATCCTAAAATTAAATAGAATACATAATACCGACACTCCAGGTATAGCTGTTACTAAATATAGTGGAACTCAAAACATATTAACTGATAGCTATTCAGGTTATTATCGTCTCCGAGAAGCAGGACGAGGAAATGGTATACGAACCTATAATATGCAACAAGGTACGAATTATTCTAATGCTGTCGATTTTACTGATACCGATAATTATTGGAATAATTTTAATGCTCAAATGGACGAAGTAGCCACAGATGCTCACTGGGCCGCAGAAAAATATTACGATTATCTTTTATATAAGTATAATCGAAACAGCCTCGATAATGCAGGTTTTGCTTTACTTAGTTATGTACATTATAGTACATCTTATGCCAATGCCTTTTGGGATGGGCAACGTATGACCTATGGAGATGGGGACGCCTCCTGGTCCCCCCTTACAGCAACAGATATAGCCGGCCATGAAATGACACACGGATTAACTACATACACAGCAGATCTAATCTACCAAAATGAATCAGGTGCTCTTAATGAAGCTTTTAGCGATATCTTTGGTACTGCCCTTGAATTCTATGCTAAACCCTCTACAGCTAATTGGTTAATAGGCGAAGATATAGGCTCCCCTATAAGGTCATTATCAAACCCTAAAAATTATTCATTGCCTAATACTTACCAAGGACAATATTGGTACACAGGAACCGGTGATAATGGCGGAGTACATACTAACTGCGGAGTTATGGCTTACTGGTTCTACCTAGTTTCTCATGGAGGAAGTGGTACTAATGACAAAAATAATACTTACAATGTAACAGGAATAGGTATTGATAAGGCTGAACAAATTGCATTCCGTACCCTTACAATTTATCTTACTAATGCTTCTCAATATGCCGACGCAAAATTTTATTCTATACAAGCTACCGTTGACCTATACGGTAATTGTAGCCCTGAAGTAGAAACAGTTACAAATGCATGGTATGCAGTAGGTATTGGAAACCCTTATTCTCCAAATGTAATAGCCGACTTCAATGCTGACGCTAAAATATTTTGTCAGGCACCCGCAATTGTCCAATTTACTAATTTATCTACTAATGCTAATAGCTATAAATGGTATTTTGGAGATGGAAATACAAGTACTCTCAAAGATCCTATCCATACTTATACTAATTATGGTACTTTTGATGTAAAACTAGTAGGCTATGGAGGCTCATGCGGTAATGATAGCACTATTAAATATTCTTTTATAAGCGTTGACCCACAAAATCCTTGTAGCTTTTCAATGCCTACTTCAGGAACTTCATCTTTAACCAATTGCTATGGTATATTATATGACAATGGAGGAACTGGTAATTATCCTGATAATACAACTTCTATAACTACTATAACACCCCCAGGAGCAGCCTCGCTTACTCTTGACTTTAAAATGTTCGATGTAGAGCCAGGCTCAAATACAACTTGCGATTATGATTATCTTGAAATATATAATGGCCCATCAACTTCTTCTCCCCTTATAGGAAGATTCTGTAATACTACAGGCAGCCCAGGAATTATCAATACAAATGGAGCAGCTACTTTAAAATTCTATTCCGACCAAGCACTTAATCTTAAAGGCTTTGAAATGCACTGGTCATGCTCAATGCCTAACGCATCTCCTCAACCAAATTTCATAGCTGATAAAGAAATGACATGTACTGGAATAGTTAATTTTTATGACTTAAGTACTAATTTACCTAATCAATGGAAATGGGACTTTGGCGACGGTAATGTCTCATATCAGCAAAATCCTACTCATACATATACAAGTAATGGTACCTATTCTGTAAAACTAATAGTTAGTAACACATACGGTACTGACTCTATAATAAAAACAAATTATATAACTGTTAATATGCTAAATCCTCCTACTGTTATTAATGGCTTTGTATGTGATTCAGGATATGTTACTTTGCAAGCCTCCGCTCCTTCAGGTAATATTTACTGGTATGACCAACCCATTAATGGAAATATAATAAGCTTAGGTTCTAATTATACTACTCCGTTTTTAAATACCACAACTACTTATTATGCAGGTTTATCCGATACAGTAAATCATATTTACTATGGTGGAAAGCCAGATAATAGTGGCGGAGGAGATACTTATACACTAAATTATATACATTATCTAATTTTTGATTGTAATAAACCAGTTTTACTTAAATCTGTTAAAGTATACTCATCTACTAGTGGTAATAGAACAATTTATTTAAGAAACTCTTCAGGAAACACAATACAATCAATTACAGTTAACATACCAGCAGGCCCAAGTAGAATAAATCTTAACTTTAATGTGCCGGCCCAAAACAATTTACAGCTTGCTGCTCAAACTTATCCATATTTATATAGAAACAATGGTGGAACTTCTTATCCTTATGATATAGGAAATATTATTACTATTACAGGTTCAAGTGCTACTTCTAATCCTACTGGTTATTATTATTACTTTTATGATTGGGAAATTATCGAAACAGATACATGTTTTAGTCCACGTGTACCTGCTAAAGCAACTGTAATATCACTTGAACCTAAAATATTACCAGAAGGACCTTTATACATATGTCCCGGCGACTCTATACAGTTAGTCGCTACACATAACTCTATCGCTTCTGAATACCTATGGAACCCAACAAATGATACCAGCTCAAATATTTATATTAATACAATAGGCTCTTATTATTTTAATATTATTGATGAAAATGGATGTTCCGCAACTTCCGATACTGTATATGTATATGCTGACTCAATAAAACCTGTAGCTAATTTTTATTACAACATTAATGGTGGCAATGTATTTTTTTATAATACTTCTACAAATGCTTATTATTTTTGGGATTTTGGAGATAACATTACTTCTAATATAGCTAACCCTGTACATACTTATACTTCTAATGGTACATATATAGTAACTTTAATAGCTTACAATGGTTGTGGAGCAGACACTATTACAGATACTATTTATTATTATGTAACAAAAACATCTAGTAACATTGATAATAAATCTATAATTAACATTTTCCCTAATCCTGCATCAAACACATGTTATGTTAATATATATTCTGCTACTTCAGAAAAAATAAAAATTTCATTATATAATGTATTGGGAGAAAAATTAATAAACAATACATATATAGCAAACCAAGGACATAATATTTATAGTTTAGATTTAAAAAATATTAATTACGGCATTTTATTAATTGATATTGAAACCCAAAACAATCGCTTAATTAAACGAATAATACATATTAATTAATTCTATTCTATTATATTATAAAAATAAAATCTTTTGTTTTTATCAAAACTTGTATCCTTCTAACAATTTTAATACCTAATAATCAAATGCACATTCCCTTTGAAATGTTCTTAAATACAATTATTTTAAAAATTATTAATAAATTAATTCTGATTAGTCAATATTACTATTATATTTATGGACATCTCTAAAAACTCCACAAACCTTACTAATCAATAAATTTAAATTTTATGAACTTTATAAACAATTGATTGTTAATAAATTAAGCTTATAGTTCTTGACAAAAGCCTTATCTTTGTTAAAAAAATAATTATTATGAAAAACAAAAATGCAAAAGGCTTATTTGACGAAACATTTCGTTTAGAAAAGTTAAGTAAACAAGGAGATCCATTGTTATTAACGAAAGAAAAAATTAATTGGAATATATTTCGTCCTTTACTAAATAACATCTTTGTTAATAAAGACAAAGGACAAAGCGGACGTGAACCTTATGATTATTTGATGATGTTTAAAATATTGTTATTGCAGAAATATTATAATTTATCAGATGACCAGACAGACTATCAGATATTAGACCGATTATCATTTATGCGTTTTCTGGATTTAGAATTAAGTGATAAAGTACCGGATAGTAAAACAATATTGTTATTTAAAGAAACCTTATCAAAATCAGGTAAGATAAAGGA
>DAOTOD010000141.1:0-4471 GCA_035451165.1 Bacteroidales bacterium | reverse complement strand
TAAAAATGGACGACTAATACTATATATAAATTATAATAAAAATGGTTTAATTAAAACCAAAGAATCATATAAGTATGATAATCAAGGCAATAAATTAGAAGAAATTAAATGGAATAATGATAGTTTAATTTATCATAAAAAATATACATATAATTCAAATAGTTATAAAACCGAAGAAATATGGCTCGATAATAAAGGGAAAATAATTCAAAAATCTGTTTTTAAACTTAATGCTAATGGGGATAAAATTGTTGAAACTGTTTATAATAATTCAGAACAAATAATCAGTACTATATATTATACTTATAACAACAAAAAACTCAAAACTGAACGTAAAACTATCAATGCAAAAGGAGAAATAGAATCAATCAAAAAATTTTCTTATGAATACTATTAAAGTTGATAAAAATATAACTCAAATACTATAACACCAAATGAAAAATATACTCCCCTACTTATTAAGTATAAGTAAATTATTATTACTAATATTATTTCATATTACTGAAATCAAAGCACAAGATAAAGATTTTCAAATATGGGGTTCTGCTGGGATAGAAAAAAAAATAAATAAAAAATTCACAATTCATTTAGAACAAGAATTAAGGATGACTGACAATGTCCGTATCCCCGAAACCATATTTACAGAAAGCGGAATCGTATATAAATGTACTAAATGGCTTAAATTATCAGGTAATTATAGATTTATCTTAAAACGTCTCAATAAAACATACATTGAAAAACATCGCTTTTATATCGACCTACAATTAAAACATCAAACCTTAATAGCCGAATATTCTTTAAGAACAAGGTACCAACATTCATTTAGTGATTTGTCAAACAATATTAAAACTTATCTTGAAAATTATATCAGGTATAAATTTACTATAAGCCATTCTTTAAACCATAATACAAAACCTTATTTAAGTATAGAAACTTTTCATAATTTAAATAAAACTAAATGGCTTAATCCTCATGATATAAGAGGAGAAATAGGAGCAAATTATAAAATAGCTTATAATCAAAACTTAAATCCTTATTTTTTATATCAAAAAGAATTAAGAACTAATAAACCTGAAACTATCTATATATTAGGAATAGCATATATTTTTTCTCTTTAAATTAATTAAATATATCCATCTTATAATTTTACTACCAATGGAATTTTTTATTATATTTGAAATAATAATCTTAATTAGTTTACTAAAAAATGTATTTTAAACGTTTGTTTTTATCTATAATCTCTCTCTTATTAACATTATATTTATTAAATGCTCAAATTTTAATTAACGAATATTCTTGTTCAAATGTTAGTACAATAACAGATAATTATGGAGAATATGAAGATTGGATTGAATTATACAATAATTCGGCAAATACAGTAAATTTAACAGGTTATTACCTAAGTGATAAAATTAGCAATATTACAAAATGGAAATTCCCTTCTGGTAACATAACACCAGGAGGATACTTAATAATTTATGCTTCAGGCAAAGATATAGTGACAGGTAATTATTATCATACTAATTTTAAATTAACACAAACACAAAATGAAAAAATTATACTTACAAATCAAACAGGCCAAATAATAGACAGCATAACCATAATACCTTCTCAAAAAAATCATTCAAGAGGCAGAATAACCGATGGAGCAAATACTTGGGGCATTTTTAAATCTCCAAGTCCAGGAACTTCAAATAATGGAGCATATCAAAATTACACCCAAAAACCTAGTTTTTCAATACCTGCAGGATTTTATAACTCGCCACAAACTATAACTATAAGTTGTAATACACCTAATGCTACTATATATTATACTACCGATGGCTCTGAACCTAATGTATCTTCAACTATTTATACATCACCTGTAATTATCTCCTCTACTTCTGTATTAAGAGCTATTGCCATAAGTAACAATCCTTCATTATTGCCTAGCTTCATCGAAAGTAACACATATTTTATCAATGAAAACCATACATTGCCTGTAATTTCTATTTTTGGAAGTGAATTAAATGTATTATTATCAGGGGGGTACATAAACGCTGAAGGAGGGTTAGAATATTTCGACAAAAACAAACAATTAAAAGCAGAAGGATATGGTGAATTTAATAAGCATGGTAATGATTCATGGGCATATCAACAAAGAGGTATCGACTATATAACACGTGACCAGTATGGTTATACTTATGCATTACTTTATAAAATATTTAATAAGAAAAATCGAACTGAATTTCAAAGAATAATACTTAAAGCTGCTGCTAATGACAACTACCCTTTTCAACAAGGAGGAGCTCATATACGAGATGCTTATGTTCAAACTTTAGCCCAAAGAGGTAATTTATACCTCGATGATAGAACTTACGAACCATGCGTTTTATATAAAAACGGTAATTACTGGGGCGTATATGAAATAAGAGAAAAAGTTGACGATGCAGATTTTATTGAATATTACTATAATACTCCCGAAAAATATATCCAATATATCAAAACATGGGGTAATACGTGGGCAGAATATGGTGGTAATCAAGCACTTAACGATTGGAACACCTTAAAAAACTTTATCCTATCTAATGATATGTCAATACAATCAAATTATGATTATGTTGATAAACAATATAATATTAAAAGCTTAGTTGATTATTTCGTACTAAATTCTTATGTAGTATGTATGGATTGGTTAAACTGGAATACAAGCTGGTGGAGAGGCTTAAATCCAGGTGCAGCAAAGAAAAAATGGCGATACACTTTATGGGATTTAGATGCTACTTTCGGCCATTATATTAATTATACTGGTATACCTGATATATCCCCAAATGCTAACCCTTGTAATCCAGAGCAATTCCCTGACCCAGGCAATCAAGGACACGTACTAATATTAAATGCTTTAATGGCTAATGCTAATTTTAAACAATATTATATAATGAGGTTTGCTGATTTATCAAACTCCGTATTTAGTTGTGATAATATGCTATTTGTATTAGATAGTTTAATACAACTAATTACCCCCGAAATGCCCAAACACATAAGTAAATGGGGAGGATCAATGACAGAATGGCAAAATAATGTCCAAAATATTAAAAATTTTATAAATGCTCGTTGTTATTCAATATCTCAAGGTATGATAAATTGCTATCAACTAACAGGCCCCTATAACATAACTATAGAAGTTGACCCTCCAGGTGCAGGAACCGTAAAAATAAATTCTCTTCATTTACTATCTTACCCATGGACAGGTACTTATTATGGGAACTTATATTCTATACTTAAAGCATTCCCTAAAACAACTTTAAACTATAAGTTTGACTACTGGGAAAGTATAGATGCTGTATCACCTGTAAATACAAATGATTCAGTAACCATTAATTTAACAACATCTCAAACTATAATAGCCCATTTCAAAAAAGAAGAAAATTCTGATTCTTTATTTATTAATATACCTAATGTATTAACTCCCAACGGTGACGGCATCAATGATTACTTTGGTCCTGAAATTCAAGGTAATTATATCCCTAAAGGTAAAATGCAAATTTTTAATAGATGGGGTAAACTTATATATCATACCGACGAACTCTCTAAAAAATGGGATGGAAAAATTAATGGGGAAAAGTGCTCTTCTGGTACTTATTTTTGGATAATATCATACACCACCCCTGATAATAAACTCATTGAAAAAAAAGGAGCTGTTGAACTTATTCAATAAATCTTTTACTATTACTTTATTTTCTAATTTTGCTTTATTGATACCAAATCAAAATTATTTATGATTTATAAATGGTGGAAATTTTTCTTCTTATTCTATTTTATCATTTTCAAAATAATTGCCCAAACCGATACTATAACACTACCTACAACTGAAATAAAAGCACCTAAAAGTTACGACAGTATAACCTATTCGATAAAAACAATACAAATTATTTCAAAAGAAGATATTGAAAAAGCCCCCATATATCACATTAATGACTTACTCGATTATTCTCAAAGTATTGATATGAGAGAAAGAGGTACTATGGGAATACAAGGAGATATTAGTATACGAGGAGGATCTTTCGAACAAACCATTATTATGCTTAATGGTTTCATTATGAATAACCCACAAACAGGTCATCATTCTTTAGACATCCCTATTAATATTGATAATATTGAAAAAATAGAAATTATTAATAACTCATTAGCTAGAGCATATGGAGTAAACGCTTACGCAGGTGCTATTAATATAATTACTAAACCCTCTAAAACAAATAAATTGCAAATTTCTGCAGCCGGCGGCGAATATGGATGGTACTCAGGTAAAATATCTTTATCCCTGAATAAAAACAAAACTAAAAATTTAATATCATTAAGTAATATGTCTTCTGATGGATATATTAAAAATACAGATTTTTATTTTAAAAACATATATACACAAAACAATATATCTTTTAATAAATTTAATCTAAATATTGAAACAGGTATAAGTGATAAAAATTTTGGTGCA